>CAVBQH010000095.1:0-8748 GCA_963597485.1 Acutalibacteraceae bacterium | reverse complement strand
GACTGTCCACCCGGCACCTCATCACTGGCATTGATGCGGCAGATGATCGGCAGCATGCCGCCGGTCTTCTGTCGGATATTTTCGATGATCAGACGCGGAAGACGCATGCGGTTTTCAAAGCATCCGCCGAACTCATCCGTACGGTGATTGGTTCTCTGAGAGATAAAGGTGCTCACAAGGTAGCCATGTGCGCAGTGAAGCTCTACCATATCAATGCCGGCCTGCTGAGCACGTCTTGCTGCGTCTCCGTAGCACTCGATGATGCGATACAGCTCTTCCTTGCTGACTGCCTCCGGTGTCTCTCTGCCAACCGCTGCCGGCATAGCGCTGGCTGCCTTCAGGGGATATCCGGTGAGTGCCGAGCTGCCCTCCGGGCCTGCATGCTGGAGCTGAATGCTCATCTTGGCCCCGTATGCATGACAGGCATCTGCCACGCGGCGGAAGCTCTCAACGCATCTGTCCTCGAAGAGACAGGGCTTACGCGGGCCGCCCTTTGCCTGCTCGTACACAACGGTGGACTCAATGGTAATCAGTCCAAAGCCGCCCTTTGCTCTGGCCTCATAATAGCCAAGCGACGCATCGCTGAGCGTGCCGTCGGTGTTGGCCAGGTTATTGCCCATGGGCGGAACAACGAAACGGTTCGGAACGGTAACTGTTCCAATCTGTATCGGTGAAAACATTGCCGGAAACTTCATAAACGCCTCCTTTTATCTCGCATAAATGCAGCGGTCCCAATGAAACCTTCGACTTTACGCCGTCCGGGACCGCCGCACATTAATCACACATATCCGATCCGTTTCAGCGTGAATCATCTGCTTTCAGACAAGCTCACAGCTGAAACGGACAGAGGATCATAACACGATGGGATTCCGACTGAATCCATCAGGAGAAGAACTTCTCCAGGACCTCCTGCGTGGGCATTTCCTTCCCTGTATAGAGATGGAAGGCCTCTGCGCCCTGCCAGAGCAGCATGCCGATGCCGCCGACAGCCGCCTTGCAGCCAGCCTCCTCTGCATCCAGAATCAGCTGCGTCTTGCGCGGATTGTACACGGTATCTGCAACCACCAGGTCCTTCCGAAGAAGCTCCGGCGCAATCAGTGTCTGTCCGTCCAGCGGTGCCATGCCGACCTTGGTGGCATTGACGAGCATGGTGCAGCCCTCGATGGCAGCCTTCAGCGCGTCCTGGTTCTCCAGCTTCTCTACCGTCACCTTGCAGCCCGGAACGGCCTCTGTGATCTTCTTGCAGGTAAGCTCTGCATTTGCGTAGAACTCATCATCCAGGTTGAAAATATGGATCTCTGCCGCACCGTCCAGAGCAGTCTGCACAGCAATGGCAGTGGCTGCACCGCCGGCTCCCAGAAGCACGATCTTCTGTCCTTCTACGCTGATCCCGTTCTCCTTGAGATTGCGTACAAATCCGATGCCGTCTGTATTGTGGCCGGTGAGCTTTCCGTTCTCATCTGCAGTTACGGTATTGCAGGCACCGATCAGCTTAGCTGCCGGAGTCACCTCATCCAGATACTGCGTAACGGCCGTTTTATCCGGCATTGTTACATTAAAGCCGCCTGCCTTCAGCGTTCTGAGTGCCTTTACGCCCTCCTCCAGGTTCTCCAGCGGAACATCAAAGGCCAGATATGCTGCATCCGTTCCTGTTCTTTCAAAGCTGTAGTTATGCATTGCCGGTGAGCCGGAATGACCAACCGGTGAGCCGATCAGACAATATAACTTGGTATGCCCTGTGATTCTGTTCTCCATGCTATCCTCCGTTTTCTCTTTACGCATCTGCTGCAGTTCCACGCAGACTCTCTGCTCACAGAATTCGTCGTATCAGTTCCAACGACCGTTCTTATTTCTCCAGTACTTCCGGCCATGCCTTCTGAAGGACCTCTTCTGCCGCCTTGTAGGCCAGCTTGGCAGCCTCTGCTACTCCGTGGGCCAGCAGCTCGTCGCTGATTACCTCAACGCCCATAACCTGCGGCTGTACACCCTTGGCCTTGAGCATCTTTACAAAGCCCTCGGTATCGCCATAGCCCTTTCCGGGAAGCACTCTGTCATGCATGGACTCATCACGAAGGATGCTCTTTGCATAGGGACGTGCCTGTACATCATTGATCTGAACAGAAACCAGCTTCTCCACCGGGATGTCTGCAAGATAGCTCTCGTCGTAGCTCTGGTCCGCACGGATCCAGTGCCAGGAATCCAGCAGCACCTTGGCATTCTCACAATCTGCCGCCTTCACGACAGCCCATGCCTTTTCAACATCCGGAATGCCGCTGTAGGGCATCGGCTCAACGCCGATATTCAGCTTTCCTGCGCGATGGCAAAGCTCCTTCAGCTTCTGTGCCGTATGCTCTACGGAGTAATTCTCCATCAGTCCGCAGTTGATACCGGTTACGCCGAACAGCTCACACATATGGAAGCAGATCTGCTCCTTATACATCTGCTCATAGGAGCGATGATCCTCTGCCCACTGAACGATGTACTCCACCTCTGTCACCTTCATGTCATACTTGTTCAGGATGTCCAGAATGTCGCTGTCATGAAGCCCCTCGGCAAGAGCATCCGCGTAGGTCTCTGCGCGCAGACCGATTCCCTCAAAGCCGGCTTCCTTTGCCGCCTTGACTCTTTCCTCAAAGGTGCACTGATCGCCCAGTGTCCAGGAGCTGATAGTAATAGGATATTTTGCAGACATTTTCTACCTCCATAGTGCTTAATGAATTTATGTGATTAACTTCTTAAAACTTCCGTTTTCAGCCGCACAATGGTTTCATACCCGCCAGGCCAGTCAATTAAAAATCGACGTACCAGTTATGAATTTCCCTGTGCGTTACATCTTGTCCAGCTCCGACAGAATCGCATCGCACACCTCGGAAACCGTCAGTCCCGATGTGTCTACCGCAATATCTGCCGCCGCCTCGTACTTCGGATATCTCTGATCCATCAGCTTCTGGATGTCTGAGGTGTTCTTTTTGCCTCTCAGAAGCGGACGATCGTCGTTATCCTTTACTCTTTCCAATATGGTCTCCGGACTTGCCTTGAGAAGAACGGTCACGCCGCCTCTATGCATCGCGGCTACGTTCTCTTCCCGCATGGCTGCTCCGCCTCCGCAGGACACGATGGCCGGTGCATCCGCCGTGAAGGATTCCAGAAGCTCTGTCTCCAGCTTGCGGAAATAGGGCTCGCCCTTTTTCTCAAAAATATCCGGGATGCTCATGCCCTCCTGCTCTGCAATCCGGGCATCCATCTCCACCACAGGGAATCCCAGGCGCTTTTTCAGCTCCTGCGCCACGGTGGACTTTCCTGCTCCCATAAAACCGATCAAGAATATTGTTTTGTTCATTGCTTTGACCTCCTCTGCAGCCGGATCACTCCCCGCTGCCAGATTCTGTTGCCGCAATCCTGCACCCCACATAGGCCGCAAGGCTCCTTCACAAACGAAACACGTTTCTGCGGAGTTTTGCACAGGTGGTCTTCAGGCCTCCTGCGGTCCCTTGTTAAAGCATCGGTTGAGATACAGTGCCAGCAATACGCCGATAAATGTCACAACAATATTAAACAAAACCACGTATCTGGGTCCATCCGTACCGCCAACTTTTGTGAGAATTCCGGCCACGCTGATCACGAGGTAATTCGCCACGCTCGAAGCGATCATAACGATCGAGGTGATCACGCCGCGGTGCCGCGGGAACATCTCATTGGCTACGGCCGTCACCAGCTGCAGCACCCCGCCTGCCGCGAAGAACCCGAGAAGGAACCCGCCGGCAAGACACATCCAGGGTGTTCTCACAAAATAAAGAGCGATCAGCACAACCAGTGCCACCGAAGGATAACCGATCAGAATCTTCACCGGCTTTACGCCCTTTTTCAGAAGCGCCGCACTTACAAACAAGGCAACGACAATGCCGACAGAGTAGAAGGACTGAATCTGGCTCGGCTCAGACAGGCCGTACAGCTTGCCCAGCTCCTGGTTGCAGTTCATCCACAGCATGAAGGTTGTAGAAGTAGTAAAACCAAGCGCAATCAGAACGATGGACGCCGGTGTGAACTGCATCTTCTCCTTCTGTCCCTTGCCCTTTTTCGCCGGAGTGAATTCCGGGAAGGGAAGGAAGGCAAGGAAAATACCATCGATGATAATGATGCCGGCACATACCAGGAAAATGGTTGCAAACGGCAGCTGATTTCCCGATACAAAGCGAATGGCGAACGGAAGAAGGAACTGGGCGATGGATATCGACATTTTGGTGAAAATGTTCGCGATGGTTCCCTTTTCCTTGAAAATTTCCATACAGGACGGTGTGATGCTGGTATCCAGGAAGGAGTTCGCCATTCCGCTGATGACCGCCAGCACATAGCCGACATATATGTTGGGTGCAAATGTAATGCTCAGGAAAAATATCGCATACAGTGCACAGCCAATCAGGCCGGATGCGCGGCGTCCCAGCCGGTCGGAAAGCGGACCTGCAACCGGGAACGCAACCAGGCGTCCTAAACCGATCGCCGCAATGACCGCCACAACGCCGGACACATCAAAGCTTCCGTCAGCCAGCGTCTGTGCGCCCCAAAGGCCTGCCAGCTCCTGCTTGTACTGGCCCATGATGGTCGCTGCCACGCCCAGTACAAAGTAGGTCATATACAGGGCAAACGCCGTAGGATAATATCTTGCGGACTCATTTTTCTGTTTCATACGTAGAACCTTCTCCTTACCTGCAGTGATATCGCCGCATTCGCACGTAAAGCAGCTTTCGCTTCGGACTCACGGCCCAGTGCATCAATTTTTATAACCGGCTTTTACGAATGGACTCTGAATGAATCAATACCTTTCATTACGCGTAGAGCAGTTCCCTGATCTCATCAATCGGCATCTGCTCGCCGGTGTAAAGGCGGAACGCCTCTGCCCCCTGACACAGGAGCATTCCCAGTCCGTTGCACACAACACAGCCTGCTGCCTCAGCATCCTTTAAAAGTCTGGTCTGCGGCGGCGCATAGACGGCATCGGTTACAACAAGATCCTTCCGGAACCAGGTGGCATCCTCGATCAGTGATGCGTCCTCGTTCGGTGCCATGCCGACCCTCGTCGCATTGGACAGAATGTCCGACTCTGCGATGGTCTTCTTTAAAAGCTCCTTGTCCGCCAGATCATTTAATGTGAACTGACATCCCGGAACCGCATCCGCAATTCTCTGCACGGTCTTCTCAAGACTGCCCCAGAACGCATCCTTCAGATTGAAGATGCTGATTTCCTTCGCCTCCTCCAGTGCCGCCTGGGCAGCAATTGCAGACGCCGCGCCGCCACCGCCCAGGAGGACAATCTTCTTCCCCTTTACCTGTACGCCGCTGCGCTCAAGGTTTCTGGTATACCCCATGCCGTCCGTGTTGTAGCCGGTGAGCTTTCCGTTGTCGTTGACAATGGTGTTGACCGCGCCGATGGCCCGTGCTGCCGGTGCAAGCTCATCCATATACTTGAGCGCTTCCTGCTTGCAGGGCATGGTCACGTTCGCTCCGCGAAAATTAAAGAGCTTTAATGCCTCGATCGCATCGCCGGTTTTCTCAATCGGAACATCGAACGCCAGATACGCGTAATCCAGTCCATATTTTTCAAAGCAGTAATTGTACATTTCCGGTGACTTGGAATGTGCCACCGGCGTGCCAATCAGTCCCAACAGTGTTGTTTTTCCTGTAATGTTCATTTTCTTCACCTGCGTTATTTTTTTGACAATCTCAACTTACGACACCCGTCCTCCAGAAACAAATTAAGTTTTTCAATTGGTTTCATAGACATTTTCAATGGATTCTTTTATATTTGACTATAATTTCCGAGGGGGCTCCTATGAATCTTCTGCACTTACGTTATTTTGCCGAACTGGCCAAAACACAGCATTATACCCGCGCTGCCGAGTCGCTTTGCATCACGCAGCCGACGCTGAGCCATGCCATCAGCCAGCTGGAGCAGGAGCTCGGCTTGCCGCTTTTTGAGCGGCAGGGGCGGAGTGTGCGGCTGACCCATCACGGAGAGCAGTTTCTGGCGTATACCAACCAGGCTCTTGGCAGCCTTGACGAAGGTGTCCAACTGCTGCAGAGTGTCGGCCGCGGGGAGGGCATCATTCGGCTCGGCTTTCTGCGGACCCTGGGCATTGATTTCGTCCCCCGACTGGCCGCGGATTTTCTCCGGCAAAATACCGGGAAGAATATCCATTTTGCCTTTCACAGCGGCGTAACCGGCGAGCTGTTGGGCGGCCTCTCCGAGCGCAGATATGACCTGGTCTTTGCTTCCAGGCCCTCTGATGAGATGCTTTTCTCCAGCACACCGGTGAATAAGCAGGACCTTGTCCTTATCGTCCCCAAGGAGCATCCTCTCGCCGATCGCCAGATGATTGACCTTGCCGACACGCTCCCTTATCCGCTGATCTGCTTTGCCAAGGGCTCCGGACTCCGCGACGTCATCATGAATCTGTATGAACGGGTCGGTGCCTGTCCTAACATTGCCTATGAAACCGAGGAGGATCAGGTTGTGGCGGGTCTTGTCGCGCAGGGCTTTGGCATAGCCGTCGTTCCCTACATGGAGATGCTGTTCCGTCTGAACGTGAAGATTCTCCCCATCGTTCATCCTACATGGGAGCGTTATTTTTACATGATCTGCGATGAGAAGGCGTTTCTGTCTCCGGCCGTCCTGCAATTCCGCCAATTTGTTCTGGATCAGACCGAGGATGAAGTAAAATTGCACAAATAAAAAGATGCACAAAAACCGCGTGCATCTTTTTATTACATAGAACGTCTCTATAGAATTGATAGAAAAATTTATGGCCGCTGTTCAGCAAAGATTTCGTCCAGCACCTTGGCAATCTCCTCCATGCTGACAGGCTTGATAATGTGTCCGTTCATCCCAGCCTTATATGCCCTCCGCTTATCTTCTTCAAAGGCATTGGCTGTCATAGCAACAATCGGTATATTGGCTTTCCTGTTATCAGGCAATGTTCTGATCTCTCTGGTGGCAGTATATCCGTCCATCTTCGGCATCTGAATATCCATAAAGATCAGGTCATATCGGTCTGCAGGAGCATCGTTGATAATGGAAATCGCAATGTCCCCATCTGCTGCGCAGTCTACCGTCATGCCTGTTTCTTCCAGAATCGCAGTGGCAATCTCCCGGTTCAGTTCGTTATCCTCAACCAGTAGTACCCGCTTGCCGCTGTAATCAGGAGCCTCCTTCTTTGCTTTTTCCCTTTTCAGGTTTTCTATGCCGTCCTTAATTACCGGCTGTGTCAGCACAGTTCTAAGCTCTGACATAAAGATAGGCTTTGAAACAAATGCCGTAACGCCTGCCTGTCTGGCCTCATACTCGAAATCCGCCCAGTCATAAGCTGTAAGCACGATGATCGGGACTTCTTCACTAATGACTTTTCGTATTCTTCGAACCGTCTCGATTCCATTCATATCCGGCATCAGATAATCGATGATATAGACCTTGTATTCGTCCATCATCTCCGCAGCATCCTGGGCACGAACAATCGCCTCCTTACCTGACGTGGTCCAATCCGGACGCATCTGTATATCTCTGAGCATCTTGCTGACGCTTCTGCAGGTATCCATATTGTCATCCACAATCAGTGCCTTCGCTCCAAGCAGTTCCGGAATCGGCTCATTCTTCACAAATTCGTTTCCAATCCGCAGGTTTAAAGTAACTGTAAACAAGGAGCCCTTTCCTTCCTCACTCTCAACCCTTATATCACCGCCCATCATATCCACGATGTTTTTGGTGATTGCCATGCCAAGCCCGGTCCCCTGGATACCGCTGACAGTGGAAGTATATTCCCTGGAAAACGTATCAAATATATGTCCGACAAACTCCTTCGACATTCCGATGCCGTTATCCTTCACAGAAAACTCATAGGTTGTGTACTGTTTCAGATTGCAAGGCTTTTCAACCAATCGAATAATGATATCTCCGCCGGGCTGCGTGAACTTGATAGCATTGCCAACAATATTCAGCAGCACCTGATTCAGACGCAGCTTATCTGTCAGTACGTCCTCATGCACAACATCCTGCGTATCAATAAATAGATTTAAATTCTTCGAACGAACAAGACTCTGGATCATCGTTCGAAGATCATGCAGCAAGTCCGGAATGTGCACGGTCTTCTCATCAAGTTTTACTGTCCCACTCTCAATACGGCTCATATCGAGAATATCGTTAATCAGGCTCAAAAGATGCGTACTGGAGGTGCTGATTTTACCAAGGTAATCCTGCACGAGCGCCTGATCATCACTGTGTGTCTGCGCCAAAGCCGTAAAACCAACGATGGCATTCATTGGTGTGCGGATATCGTGGGACATACTGTTTAAAAAGGTTATCTTGGCCTTATTTGCCTGCTGCGCCGCTGCCAACGCCTGAGTCAGCGCCTTGTCTTTTGTCTTCTGCTCACGAACAACATCATCCACATCGTAATGGTATCCTCGAAGCACAAATCCACCCTCTACCGGCTTCGATGTGCCTCCGCAGCGCACATATCGTTCACCTAAAACAGGATGCTTCCAGAGATAGGTAATCTCATCACGCACGCCTTTTTTCATTTTATCAACACAATCCACTACCGTTTTCACTGCACCCGGTGTGACATTGTTAAACCATACTTCATACGTTTCTTCCTGCGTCAGATTTTTGCCGGCAACACCCAGAAGTTCTAACATCAGATCATCCGCTTCCATTCTTGGAGTTTGTCCATCGAGAAGATAGATACTCCACGTTCCCAT
>CAVBQH010000094.1:0-8764 GCA_963597485.1 Acutalibacteraceae bacterium | reverse complement strand
CTTCAATACGCCCTACTTCTCACGTTCTGTTGGCGAGTTCTGGCGCAGGTGGCATATGTCACTGTCCGGATGGTTTCGTGACTATCTGTATTTTCCGCTCGGAGGCAGTAGATGCAGCACGCAGCGTAAATATCTGAACATCATGATTGTGTTCCTGGTCAGCGGGCTCTGGCACGGTGCCGGTTGGAATTTCATCATCTGGGGCGGTCTCAATGGCCTGTTCCAGATTCTGGAGCAACAATTTATCCCGCAACGAGATTGGCTGTGCAAGCATTTACATATCCATAAGAACTCTCTGGGACACAAGCTTATGCAGGTCATCCTCACCTTCTGCCTCATTGATTTTGCTTGGATATTTTTCAATTCACCAGACAGCCGGTCTGCCTTTGAATTCATCGGACGCATGATCGCAACGCTGGGACCGCAGAATCTCTTCGGAAGTGCGTTGTTCAGCCTTGGACTGTCCTGGCTCGAATTGAATCTTCTGATCGCGGCCATCCTAGTGCAGCTTGTTGTCAGCATCTGCACTTACAAGGGAATTTGCCTGCGGGACGTTCTGTGCAGACAGGGCTTCCTTGTGCAGGATGCTGTCATCCTGACAGCCCTCTTTACGCTTTTGATACTGGGAATCTACGGACCGTCTTACGATGCGTCCAGCTTTATCTACATGCAGTTCTAAGAGGTATGAGAGATATGAAACGCTTTTTTGCAATTGTTCTGCGAATTGGATTGTTCCTATCCTTATTCTGCGGCATTTTCTATCTGGTGGATCAAACACTCCAGTTTAAATATGACGACGGCATCACCCCGATGGAGAATTTCTATTCCTATCCCCAAGGCAGCATTGATGTGCTCCTTCTGGGCAGCTCCCACATGGGCGTCAACATCGATACAACCATCCTCTATAACGACTACGGCATCGCCAGCTACAAGCTCTGGGGCTCCACACAGCCGATCTGGAATTCTTATTACAACCTGGTAGAAGCGCTGAAAACGCAGTCTCCTAAAGTAGTTGTTCTGGAAGCCTTAGGTCTTTCCCATACTACGGAGTATTATAACTATTCCAATGCCGTCAAGAACACCATGGGGCTTCGTTGGTCCCGAAATAAAATCGATGCCATTCTCGCATCCTATGAGCCGGATCAACTCCTGAACGCCTTTTTCCCGCTCTCCCAGTATCACAGCCGCTATGGTGAGCTAGAGGATAGCGATTTCTCCCATTACTTCTGGAATACCAGCATCAGCGGTCATAATACGCAGAACTGGGATGCTATCTGTGCCATGGATGAACCCTCTGACACAGGTGAACGACTCCCCCTAGGTGACAAGCAGCTCAAGTATCTTAAGAAAATCATTTATCTATGCAATAAAAATAACATTCCGCTCCTTGTTTTAACGGCTCCTTATACGGCCCCCGATGAAGAAAAGGCCCGGCTGAACACGGCGAATGACTATCTCTTAGAGGAAGGCATTGATCAGCTGGACTGTCTGACCAACTACAAGGAATATGGCTTTGACTTTTCTTCTGATTTCGGTGATACCGCGGGACACCTCAACAGCACCGGCTGTGCTAAGCTCAGTGCCATTCTCGGAGAATACCTGATGGAAAACTATGAACTTCCTGTGCGTACCGGTGAACCGCTCTTCTCCTCCAATCAGCCAAGTGATGCTGCCTATGTGCTGACCGAGGAATTCTCAGGAAACGGACAAACCGACTTTATCGATACCAACCAGACACTCTATTCCAGTGACAGAAACTGGACAATTTATACGCGGTTTTCCACGCATTGTGACAGCGATGAGAAGGTCGTATTCTCTTGCTTTGACGAGTCAGAGCCTTATCACGGCCTGCTCGTGCGTCTTACCGGTGAAAATCAGCTGGATGTTGTTGTCGGTGACAACTATCCTTTGAAGATAGACCTCCCTTCTCTTCCAAAGAAGGATGAGGTCACGCTTGCCATTGTCAAAAACGGCAGTCAGTATACCATCTATCTGGAGGGAGAAAAGGCTGCCTCTGTCGAGAGCAGCTGCGACACCTACCGCGGAACCCTGCTGCTGGGTGCAGAGCGTATGGCCAACAACACATTGGGGCGCCTTAGCAGCGTGACCATTGATAAATTCGAGCTGTACTACACAGCCAAATCAGAATCTGAGGCCAAAGCCTGGACAAAAGAAAACCGTTATATTCCTCCCAGAGATGAGCAGCTGGCTGCTCTGAAGGCAGAATACAACGGCATTAAATCCTATACTCTTCCGAAACGCTTTACCGGAGACGGCGAATCCTGCATTGACACCGGCGTGCAGCTCTATGCGGATCCGAATGCTTCCTGGACGCTTACTGCGAACATCGACATTGATGATCAGGACGGCACATATTTTTCCTGCTTTAATGAGGAAGAGGATGCCTACAGCGGCCTTTTAGTCCGCAAGTCGCAGAACACCTTGTCCGTCCAGATCGGCAGCGGTGTATACCTCAGTACGCTCGTGTATCCAGGGAAACAGAATATCCTCACAATCCAGAAAAGCGGCAGTACCTACACTGTCACACTCGGTGACGAGCTCATTGGTACTGCCGAATATACCTGTGCACCTTACTACGGTACACTCCTAATTGATGCAGAGCGCGAATATGATCTCGAGCCCTTCCGCTATTCCACATTCACAGTAAATGAACTGACAATCAGCAACTAATCACATATCCACGGATCGCAGGTACCTGACTCCAGAACATCTGCGATCCGTTTGCAGGCATGCCCATCCCCATACGGATTGCATGCCTTTGCCATGGCATCATATGCCTGTTGATTTTCCAACAGCTCTTTGAAATTCCTATAGATGGATTCCTCTTCGGTTCCAACCAGACGAAGCGTTCCAGCCTTTACTCCCTCCGGTCTTTCTGTTGTATCCCGCATGACCAGAACCGGACGTCCGTAGGAAGGGCATTCCTCTTGAATTCCACCGGAATCAGTCAGGCACAGATGGCATCTTGCTTCAAAGTTATGGCAGTCAAACACCTCAATCGGCTCAATAATATGAATCCGGCTGCAGCCGCCCAGTTCTTCATCCGCTGCCTTTCGAACTACCGGATTCATGTGAATCGGATAGACAGCTTTGCAGTCAGAGTGCTCATCCAGCACCCGTCGAATTGCCCGGAACATATGGTGCATCGGCTCACCAAGATTTTCTCTTCGATGCGCGGTAATGAAGATCAGCTTATCCTCACCAACCCAGTCGAGCTCCGGATGCGTATAGTCCTCCCGAACCGTATGCTGCATTGCATCGATAACTGTATTCCCTGTAATGTAGATCTTCCCGGCGTCCTTTCCTTCTCTGACAAGATTGTCCGCTGCCATCTGCGTTGGTGCAAAGTTATATCGTGCGATAATGCCCACCGCCTGTCGATTGAATTCTTCCGGATATGGAGAGTAAATGTTGTAGGTTCGAAGACCAGCTTCGACATGTCCAACTGGAATCTGAAGATAAAAACAAGCCAGTGCCGTTACAAATGTTGTGGAAGTATCTCCGTGAACAAGGACAACATCCGGCTTCACCTCTTCAAGAACTTCCTTTATACGTTCCAGAATCCCTGCGGTGATGTCAAAAAGCGTCTGTCCCTGCTTCATAATGGCCAGATCATAATCCGGAACAACACCAAACGTATGTAAAACCTGATCCAGCATCTGACGGTGCTGTCCTGTAACACATACGATCGTTTCCATAGTATCTCTGGTTTTTAGTTCATTGACCAGAGGGCACATTTTGATCGCTTCCGGCCTGGTGCCAAAAACCAACATTATCTTCTTTTTCACAGGCTTTTCCCCTCTATCTTCCAAGACAATCATGCCTGCTCGCGCAGGCACCACAACAAATAAAAATCATCTTGTGCGGCTTTTCTGCTTCTATCCCCATTCACCGTGCACGTGCCTTCGCTGTGCATGTCACCGCATCAATTCGAATGACCGTCACCTTTTCCGCCATAGACTCGCTGATCCGGTGCTCTTCTCCTGTCTGCATCTTCATAAGGATCCCCAGTGCCCTGCACTTTTCCGGCAAAGACTCCACTATGGATGCTTTCCCCTTGCACATAACGCTTTCATACAATGCTCCATAGCCGCAGGGAATGTCGGCCGCCACCAGCTGCTCTCCCCGGTCAATCTCCACAAAGACGTTGCCGTTTTCCCGAAGGCAGTCCAGCTTATGACCTTCATTGGCACAATGCACGTAAAAGGTTCGGACGTCATCCACTTTCTCATACCCGTAGTGCAGCGGAACGACATACGGATAGTAACCATCAAACATTCCCAGATGCAGATACCTTCCATTGGCAAGAATGTCCTCGATCTGATCCATTTCTGTGATTTCCCGATCTTTTCTTCTCATAGTGTGTTCCTCTCAAAAGGGTCCATTTGTATTTTGTGGATATTATGCGTTGAAATCACAGTCCTGGCAATACAGTTTGGGCGCCAGACAGTGACTGATTTTACTGGTGATAGTCCCTGCCTGAGAAGGCATTGTCGCTTTAACTTCCTGTTGACTGGCCCTCAATGTTTTTTCTTCCATCCCAGCAGCAATGCCGAGTTCACAATCACCAGCACCGAACCGGCGTTGTGCACCAATGCCCCCACAACGGGGTTTAACATGCCCGTGATCGCCAACACAATTGCAATGAAATTCAGCGAAATCGAGAAGGTCATATTGAGCTTTTTAGTGACCATCATTCTCCCGGAAAGTGCCACCAGGTGCGGCAGCTCCTTCACCTCATCATCCACCAGTGCAATGTCTGCCGCATCCACTGCAATGTCACTGCCCACGCCGCTTTCCCCGCATCCGCCGACTGAACCAGACGAATCATGCGCTGGATCGAGCTGTCCTCACCGACCTTCGTCGCCTCCATTTCAAATGCGCCAAACTGGTTGACGGTACCGCTCGACACCGTGTCTCCTGCCCCTTTATCCACAGGGAGTGACTCGCCCGTCATGACCGCCTGGTTGATCGATGTCTGTCCGCATAGAATAATCCCGTCCACAGGAATACTCTCCCCGGGGAGCACGCGGAGACGATCCCCCACCTTAACCTCTTCTGCAGGAATCAGCTCCTCTTCGCCGCCGCGCAGCACGCGTACCGCCTGCGGTGTCAGATGTACCAGCTTTTCCATTGCACGTTTCATAAATCAGGCTCCTTTCTTATACCCCCACAGGTATGCTTCGATAATACCTATAGGGATATATGTTCTCAATGCTGTAAAAGAAAAGCCGGTCCATTGGACCGACTTTCTTCAAAAGCACAGGCTTTTCGCGTCTGATTAATGAAATCCGCCGGCTCCGAATGGTTACTGCATGTTCGCGAACCGCTCTACCGCTTTCGTAAAGTTCTCAATTGTCTTGTCCGCATCTCCGTGCTCAATACCATCCACGACACAGTGCCGGATATGTCCTTCCAAGACAACCTTTCCGCAGCCATTCAATGCTGACTTGGCCGCATTGATCTGCGCAAGAACATCCTCGCACGGCACATCCTCATCCACCATCCGGTCAATGGCCTGTACCTGTCCGATTATTTTTTTCAAGCGGCGATGCAGATTCTCCGCATCCATGCACTGCTTCATTAGCACATCCTCCGTTACTCTCATTAATATGAAATGTTCCTGACGTCATTATACACAGACCAACGTAGGCAGTGCCATCATAAAAAGTTTTGATTCTATATCCGTCAGCTCTGCTTCTCCAGATTCCGGATCTCTCTGCGAATCCTGCGGCAGACGCCGTGGTTCTCCTTCTCACTTCTCTCCAGTTTGTTCAGCCGTGATCTCAGTAGTGCACATTTTTCTTCCTTTGTCATTTCGTTTGCCTCCTTTTGTTTGACTCTGCATAGTTACGATTCTCTAAACTTGTAGCTGCATGATCCAGCAGACGGCCATAACTGCTTTCTTCATACCGTTGCTGCCTGTTCATTTTTCTTGCCTCCCAGTTGTTTTATCTCCTTCATTTCCGCCAGTGCCAGAATAAATGCCAGAATAAACGCTAGTCCGTCCGCCACCGGTCCTGCCCAGAGAACACCGGTTACGCCAATCCTTCCGCACAGAATTACCGTCGCTGGGATCAGGAATATGATCTGACGGCTCAGAGAAATTGCTCCGGATAAAACCGCCTTTCCAATCGACTGGAAGAAAATCGCCGTCACCGCCTGAAATCCGTTCAGCAGGCACAGCAGCGTAAATATCCTAAACGACATGATTGAGAATTCCGCGTACAGCTCACCCTGATTGCCGAACATGGCCGTCAGCTGAACCGGGAAGATCTGGAATATCAGGAAGAACGCCACCGCAAAGCCAGTGGCCACTCCCGCCGCTGTGAAATAGGTCTTCTTTACTCGACCATAGTCGCCGCTGCCATAGTTGTAGCCGACAATCGGCTGTGCTCCCGTGCCGATTCCTGTTACGATGGACGTCAGAATCGTATTGAACTTCATAACGATTCCGAAGGCTGCCAGCGGAATATCTGCCCCGTATTCCGAATTCATTCCGCAGTGCACCAGATAATAGTTGATCACCGTCATCACAATGGCCACTGCAATCTGCGATACAAAGCTGGAAACACCGAATCCGGCAATTTTCCTCAAAAGCCCTCGCTCCGGCCGCATCTGCCGCAGCGAGATTGTTACTGTCTTGAACCGCGGCACATACCACATACTGAAGGCAAAATTCAGAATCTGCCCGATTACCGTTGCAATCGCAGCGCCTTCCATCCCCCAGCCAAAACCGAGTACGAACAGCGCATCCAGAATGACATTTGAAACACATCCGACGATCATTGCGATCATGGTCAGCTGCGGCGTTCCGTCCGCGCGGATCACGGAGCACATTCCGCTCCCGATGATTACAAAGGGGAAGCCCAGAACGACAATCCGGCCGTACGCCAGCGCATACGGCAGATTATCCGTGGTTGCTCCGAACAGTGCCGCCAACGGTCGCAGGAAGATAAGACATAGAATGCAGCAGACGATTCCAACCACAATCAGCCAAAAGAGCGTATTATTAACCGCTTTTTCTGCCTTCTTCCTGTTTCCTTTCCCCATCTCCAGGCTTAAATACGCTGCTCCACCGTCTCCCAAAAGAAGCGCCAGTGCCATCACCACCATGTTCAGCGGGAAAATCACATTTGTTGCGCTGTTTCCCAGGGTTCCTACACCCCAGCCGATGAAGATCTGGTCCACAATGTTGTACAATGAGTTCACAACCAGCGCGACCACACTTGGAAATGCATATTTCATCAGCAGGCCGCCAATCGGCGCCGCTGCCAGCGGATTCTGCTCCGCGTTTGCTTTTGTCATAAGCACATACCTCCTTCTGCCGGCATATGTACCTGCCGCACAAAGAGGAGCATAAACCCTATGATTATCATAGAGTCAACATCGAATCATTGCACTTTTTTAATAGCGATGTGCCTATTTAGCACCCGCATCTTAATTTTCCTGTATCTGTTTAGCACCTGCCACATTTCAACGTGAATTGACTGCTTGCAGGCATATTCACGATTGAAATTGGCAGGCGGCCAAAAAAGGGGTTTGAATTGTATGGAAAATCTCTTATCCATTGGCGAGCTTGCCAAAATCCGAAATGTGAACGTGCAGTCCCTGCGCTACTATGAAAAGCTCGGCATCCTGATTCCGGCCTACGTCAGTCCCGAGAGCGGCTACCGCTACTACTCTCTGGAACAAATCATGATTCTGGACACCATTATTCTGTGCGTGGACCTTGGTATACCGCTGAAAGCCCTGAAACGGTACGTGAATGCCAACGGGGAGCTTGAATTCGAGCATTTGCTCAATGACGGCAAAAGACTTGCCAATGAAAAGATAAAAAAAATGGAATCCAGTCTGGATTCCATCAATCGAACGCTTCAGCACATCACCGCGCAGCGGGATTACCTCGGCAAAAAGGGATATTACTCCCGGCAGATTTTTACAAGGTATCTGATCACCATTCCCTGCGAGCCGCGAATGGATGCGAAAACCTATGAGGATAATCTAAGCCGCCTGTTTACCCTGGCAAGAAAGCAGAACCTGCAGGCCTCATTCCCGCACGGAATCATCGCCGGCTATACGGACGGTGTATATCAACAGTCCGTCATGTTTCTGGAGGTTCTCCCGACCGAGGCCTCCGCAGTGCGGCAGCTAAAGTCCGGAACCTATCTGTGTTATCAGGAGCCGCGAGAGATGCATTCCGATCCTCTGTGTATCTTCCCGCAGAAGATGATCGGGAAAAACTCTGCTGACATCATCATTTCCTGTATGTCCCCGGACACCTACAAATACGACGAGGTCGTTCTGGAGTTTCAGATGCTTACCGGGGAGTAGCAGATATCGATGTGAGTGAAACCATCCAAAAAAAGGCTGCGTAAACAGGACAACTTGCACCAATTTTTAACCGATGATGTTCACTTTAAAAAAGTGGTAATGTCGCCAAAAAATAAAGTAGAACCCATCTCATGGAAAATGCTATTTACAATGAGCTAATCTACCGTGGCTATAATGTTGATGTCTGGATTGTTGAAGTTAGAAAAGAACAGAACGGAAAAGTCACTGCTGGCCGGTGGGACTTGTTTTTACGAATTCATTCAGAACGACAGCCGCATCTGATGCCACACGACGTTTCCGTGCGTGGATTTATCCGATACCCCTTCGTCCCGGAAGCCGAACCCGGCATAGTACGGGATCAGCTTTTCCTTGCAGGTCAGCACAAGCCCCTTTCGGCCCTGGTGTCTTG
>CAVBQH010000093.1:0-8852 GCA_963597485.1 Acutalibacteraceae bacterium | reverse complement strand
GTTACCTCTTTATCACAGTCCTGCCGGGTGCACCAAATAGTCATCGCTATTCAGAACTCATTTGCAAAAGAACAGCCACGCAGCAGGCGTAGGTTAGTTACAGTTAACTGTTGTAAGTTTACTATAGCTAACTCGCAGAGTCAAGTCTGATCTGCCCTCCTGTTATGTGCAGAAATCTCCAGCCGCTTCCCGTCGGTATGGAAGGTAATTTCTCCGCAGTATCTCGTGTCGAATATCTCCTGCACGCCGGCATCATACAGCCGCTGCATCGCCTCCTTTCCGGGATGTCCATAGGAGTTTCCCGCTCCGCAGGAAACAAACGCATAGGACGGGCGGAATATCGACAGGAATTCCTCGCTGGTTGCCCCATTGGAGCCGTGGTGTGCAGTATGCAGAAGCGTCAGCGCGATTTCCGGCTCGTCCGGAGTGTCGCCGCTCTCCAGCCAGAAACCGGCATCTGCGAAATGCTCCGCGTTCTCTCTGACATAGGCGATGAGCCGCTTTTCTCCCTCTCCCTCCAGATCGCCGTTTAACAAGCATCGAAAGGCGCCATAGGAAAGGTACAGGGTTATGGACCGTTCGTTGGCCTCTTTATAGGTGCTCTCATCCTCCGGGTGAAGACAGAGCATGCGCAGCTGCCCCTTCTCCATCACATCCCCCTCTGCCAGGTATGTGATGGGAATTCCCCGGTCATTTGCCGCTTGCTCCAGTGCAAGGTATGCCTCGGTTTTGCTCTCCTTTGCCGTCTTTGGAAGGTACAGTCGCTTGATTTGGATTCCGCTCTCCTCCTGCTCCAAAATCTCCAGAAGTCCGCTGATATGGTCGGCATCCTCATGGGTTACCAGGCAGGACATCTCCCGCACGCCATAGAAGCGAAGGAGCGGCAGAATCTGATAGATGCCAACATTCGTTTTGTCCGTGCTGCCGCCATCGATCAGAATGCTCTCTCCCTCTGCCTGCAGCAGCATGCCGTCTCCTTGTCCGACATCGATGACATGAAGTGAAAGACCTGTCTGAACGCGAAGGCACAGGAGTGCCACGCCTGCTGCCGCCAGGAGAATCCGCACCGCTTCGCCCTGCCTGTGCCGGCTTTTCTCCTTCATTGGCGGGGTGAGGTCCTCTTTGTCCTTCAAAAAACGGCCTCGCCTGGCTAATATTTTGCAGAGTCTTTGGAACAATTTCCGTTTTCCAAGCCAGTCCGTCACCCTCTTTTCCCACAGTGGCGACGCCGCCAGAAGAGCCAGGATTCCAATGTAAACGATAACCGTCCGTGCTGAAGGTGCCCCCAGATTGATCGAATGCCCCGGAAGACGCTGTGTGAGCAGGCAAAGCCCCTCATAAAAGGTCAGAATCCACTCCGGTATGTATCCCGCAAGCGCCCCGGCAGGAATCCAAAGGCTGCCGAGGAACAATACCAGAAGTCCGCCCGCCATTACAGCGCTCATAAGAGGAATAACCAGAAGATTTAACACAAGAGAATAAATCGGAAAAGAAAACTGAAATAAGAGATTGACAGGAAGGACTGCAAGCGGCAGTGCCAGGTGCTTCATTGTCCTTGTATGAAAGGCCGGTGCCAGGAGTGCAATACCCAGCACCGCACTGAATGAAAAAAGAAAGCCCGCATTGTACAAATACAGCGGCTGCTGCAACAGGAGCAAAACGCCGGCCAGTGATACCGCGGTCAGAAGGTCATAGGTCCTGTGCAGAACATTCCCCAGAAGATGAATACTGAACATGACAATGGCACGAAAGGAGGAGGCTCCCAGCCCTGTTGCCAGCCCGTAGATCCACATGCCCAGAACCGATACCGCCGCCGGAACGAGCACCCACAGCACACGCTCTGCGCGGCGTCTTCGCCGGTGCCCGCGCTTCATTACCGGCTCCAGAACGTCGCAAATCAGTCCCATCCCCTTCTGAAGCGTACGGTACAGTCCCATGCCCAGCATCGAAATGTGCAGTCCGGAAATTGCCAGTATGTGAATGATGCCGTTCTCCTGGTACAGCGTTTTTATATCCGGATCCAGTGTAGAGGAATCCCCCAGGAGCATGGCCTTGAGAATTCCCGCCGTTTTGTCCGAAAGGCACTCCTCCAGCACGCTGCAGAGCCGCTGCCGGATGCGCCAAAGGCGTTCTGCTGCAGACAACGTCTCCTTTGCGTTTGCTACTGTGCCGGTTTCCGCTGTACCTGTTCCTTCGATTGAAGACCCTTCTGGAATTACTTCGATTGGCATTGCCGCAATTGCCGTTTCTTGTACAGGCTCTGCACTCATCAGCTGTCCGCCATAGCCCAGCGTTCGATAATACAGCTCCATATCAAATTCACCGGCATTGGAGGCCCTGCGAAAGCTTCGGAAGGTCCCCTGCACAAGAGCTTTCTCCTCCATCCGAAGCGATGCATCCAGCACCTTTGCGCTTTCCCTTGTTCCATCTCCCATCCGGCACAGGAGCCTATGCTGCAAAGGTGCAGCGCCGTCATCCGCCGCGCCCTCCAGCGTCACGTCCTTTAGGGTTACAAGAAGCCGCAAACTCCCATCCGCTGCCGTCTTGTATTCTTTGGCAGCGACAGTGCCTTTGGCGACTACCGTTTTCTTTTCCCAGAAGGGCATCTCCTCCGCCTCCGGCGGAGACAGACGAAGGAGTGCCCAAACAATTAGTACATAAAGAAGTGCTGCCCAGCATAAGGGTCTTCGCATGATTGGATTCTCCAGGAAGTGACAGGAGACCTCCTATTCCTCCTGGTCACGGACCATCGAAAGGTTTCGCTCAAATGCGGAGGAGAGGCCGATCTCCATAAAGTTGCGGTCAGCTTTGCCGTCGATCGTGATCTGCACGGTCTGCACGGAGGAAAGCTCCGTCAAAGAATTGACAAGGGAATAAACAGCCACCTGTGAGGTGACATCATAGGGCTCTGTCAGAAAAGCCTGGTCGAAGTTGACGTAGCACACGCCGTCTCTGGTGGTGACGGATAATATTTTGGCGGACGGATTCAATGTCGGAAACACCACGTCCGAATTCGGTCCCTTCAGCACCTGCTCCACCACCACGCGCTCTAAGGAGACATTGCTGTTGTAAACCACATTCCTCCAGGTATTCACCAGCTGATCTCCGGTTTTGGAGGCAAAATACAAGTGGAGTCTTACCTTCTCATAATTCCCGATCTCCCGGTCGGAATTGAAAATAAACATATCGGCCCGCTCCGCCCCCAGGGGATTCCCGTCGGCATCCTGCAGTGCATGATCCCCGCACAGGAATGTGACAGAATTGACGTCTGCAATCTGGCAAAGCGTGCGGACCATGGAGGCTCTCACCAGAATCTCTCGGGTGCCGGTAAGCTCCTCATAGTCCGATGATAGTGTCACCGTCAGAGCTCCGTCCTGAAAGTGCACTCTTTCCACCTCAAAATTCTGGACCGGCGGAATTCCCCTGCCGTCCGCCGAAGTGCTCGAAAGCTGCGTAAGCATGTCTGCTGCCATTTCCTCCGGCCCCATATCATCCATGCTTCGTCCGTCCAAAGGAAGATAGTCTGCTGCGCGCAGCGACGAGAGATCTTCACTTAAGTAATACAGCTTCATTCCTTTTCCGTCCTCTGCTGCCGTATCCTTCCCCGCGCAGCCCGTCAGGAGGAGTACTGCCAAAGCGATCAGCACAGCTGCAGGCAAAAGTTCCAAAAGCCATCCGCATGCCGCATTCGAATCGAACGCTTTATGTCTGCTTTCCCGTCTGTTCATTGTGTATCCCTTTTGGCAATGCCGTGTGCAGATCGTCTGCCGGCAGTATCTGTGTGCTGCCCGGCCGTATGTGTCAGCGGAATGGTTACCGTAAAGACAGAGCCCTCATTCTCACCGGACGTCACCGATATGGTCCCCCGGTGGAGGAGCACTGCACTTTTTACAATCGAAAGGCCAAGTCCTGTTCCCCCGATTTCCCGGGATCTGGAGGAATCCACGCGGTAAAACCGCTCAAAAACCCGTTCTCTGGACTCTTCCGGAATGCCGATGCCAGTATCCTCTACCTTTACCCAGAACTGCTTGTTGTCCGCATCCAGTGTCACCGTGACCTTGCCGTGCGTGCGGTTGTATTTCACTGCGTTTTCCACCAGATTACTGAGGATCTGCGTCATTTTCGCTTCATCCACCTCAGCACTGACTGCCCGCTCACTGACCAGCACCAGCTCCACATCCTTTTGTCTTGCAAGCGGACGAATTCTCTTAAGAACCGCCTCCGCCAGTGCCGCAATGTCCACCTGCGCAACCCGCATCGAAACCTCTCTCTGGTCCATCCTTGTAAGGACGAGAAGCTCTGCGATCATCTGGTTCTCCCGGTCCAGCTCCCCATTGATATCGCCCAGAAACTCCCGGTACATTTCCGGTGTAGCGGCATCTCCCAGCTGCAAAAGCGAATCCGCCAGCACCTTCATGCTGGTCATCGGTGTCTTCAGCTCATGCGACACGTTGGAGACAAACTCCTGTCTGGACTCGTCCAGTGCGCGCATACGGCCAATGACATCATTGAAGGCCGTTACAATGTTCCGGGTCTCACTGTAGTCATTTACCTGCACGCTTGAGGATGTATACCCTGCCTGCACATCGCCGAATGCTCGGGTCAGCTTTTCCATCGGCCGCACCAGAAAGGCTGCCGCCAGAACCGCCAGCGAAAATACGACCACCCCCATAATCAAAAGCAAAAGATTGGCGCGCCGCGCCAGAACGTCCAGTGTTGCAGAAATGGACTCGGTGGATACGCTGACCAGAAGAACTCCCCATACCTCCTCTTCCTGTGAGGTGCTGCCGGAATAATCCTGATTTTCCAGGGATTTCGTCTCACTGACCGGCATGATGACCTCAAGGTATCCATCTTCCTTGACATATCGTGTGGTAACTTCTCTGCTCCCGCTTTGAAGGCATCGGACCACATCCTGGGAAACCACCGTTTTGCCCGTTGACATATCGAAGGTATCCTTCACAACCTTGAGGTTCCCGTTGATAACCAGCACTCTGCCGTCGTAAAAGGACGCAAACTGCGTCAGCTCCGCATCCACAACCTGGGACGATGAATCCTGAAGATAATTGTAGGTAAGAAGGTGGTTTGCCAGAATGCGCAGCTGCGTCTGAACCTCGCTGATTCTGAGATTGATGACTCTGGTTTCGTAGTTGGACAGAACGGCGCCGCGCATGATCACGCACGGCACAACGCCGAGAACAAATATGATAAGAAAGATGCGCAGACGAAGACTTTGAAGAAATGCCGATTTACGGGCGGCTTCACGGATGTTACCCAGAATGGCTCCTGCCCTTTCGAATGCTGCATTGTGCTGTGCCATTTACTCGTTTTTTTTCTCCTGATAATAATAGCCAACGCCCCACTTTGTCTGCACGTAGCAGGGCTCGGACGGTGTCCTTTCAATCTTCTCCCGAAGACGCCGGATATGCACATCCACCGTGCGCTCATCTCCCGGATAGTCTCTTCCCCAGACCAGCTGCAAGAGATTTGCTCTGGCATAGACCTTTCCGGGGTGCGAAACCAAAAGCTCCAGGAGCTCGAACTCCTTTCCTGTCAAGGAGATCTCCCTGCCGGCAATCTCCACCCGGCGGTTATCTCTGTCCATACGGATGTCTCCGCTCTCGATGATTCGCCTGGTCTGTGCCGGCGCAAGGCCTTCCTTCGTTCTTCGAAGAATTGCCTTGACTCTGGCCTTCAGCTCCAGAATATTAAACGGCTTGGTCATATAATCATCCGCGCCGTATTCCAGTCCCAGGATCTTGTCCATGTCCTCACTTTTGGCGGTCAGCATGATAATCGGAACACTGGAGAATTCCCGGACTGAGCAGCACACCTGTGTTCCGCTCATACCCGGCAGCATCAGATCCAGAATAACCAGATCGTAGCTGCCGTTTTTAATTTTCTCCAGTGCCTCATTGCCGTCATAGGCTGCATCGGTCTCATATCCGTCCTGGGCCAGACTGATCAGTATTCCCTTTACAATCAGCTTTTCATCATCGACAACCAGAATTCTTGCTGCCATGATTTTCTCCTTTTATGGTATTTGCTTATGGTATCTGCGCGATCCGGTCCTTGAGCTTCTCATAGGTCGCATCTCCGATTCCGGATACGTTTTTGAGCTCCTCCGGGGTTGAAAATCCGCCGTGCTCCTGCCGATAGGCAATGATGGCCGCCGCCTTGGCAGCTCCGATTCCGGGGAGCGTTGTGAGCTCCTCCTGCCCTGCGGTGTTCAGATTCACAAGGCCATCTCCGGCGCTGCCGGCCGTATCAGAAGCCGGCGTTTCACCTGCCGTCTCCGGGAAGGTGACGTTTTCTCCTCGTTGATAGGCGCTGCGTTCCTCTGCCGTCCAGATATAGATCTGTTCGCCATCCGCAAGGACCCTTGCCTGATTGACACAGGTTTCATCCGCCATCAGCGTAAGGCCGCCTGCCATACGGATCGCATCCACTACACGTGACCCCTCCGGCAGCTCGTACACGCCGGCGTGCTCCACTGCACCGCAAAGATATACGACAACGTTCCGGGCCGATTCAGCGGTATCGTCTTCTGCTGCGGCGTCTGACGTTTCCTGCGCCTTTGCGGCGGCCTCTGCAGCATCTGCAGAATCCGCGGCAGAAGTCTCCTCCCCCGAATCATTTTCCTCGAGGCTCTCCTGCGAGCTCTGCGTGACAGCGCCGCTTAGCGTAAGCTCCTCGCCTCTGCCGCATGCCAGCATCCCCATATTCACTGCTGCCACCAGCAGCACAAAGGCGACGCCCCTTCCAAGGCGCTTTCGCTTCGCCGCATTCATATGCAATTGTATTCCCATTCATGACCTCCCTGCCTGCGTCAGGGGCCCCGTCATGTACTCTGCATTGTAACACAGAAAACCCCTGCAGAATTTTCTGCAGGGGGAATTTTTACATATGCATGCGCCATCCGGCAATTTCGAGTGTACTATTCCATTCCCGTCAGCTGGCTTTGAATATCCACAGCCGCCGGATCCGCGATCTTCGCAACGCTTACATCTTCCTGTCCGGTCATTTGAATCAAAAGCTGCTGGCACAGCTGGCGCAGCTGCTCATTCGGGTCCTCTCCGTCCCACACCTTCGAGAAGGTGTTCTCCAGGAGCATCCAGAAATTGGATGCCGACCGGAGCTTGGTGATCGGTGACGAATCGGTGTACGCATCGTAGAAGCCGTTCATGTGCTCATCGCTGTAGCTGTATCCGGCCAGTGCCGGCGCTTTCCCGGTCTGATCAAAAAACGTATCCATTCCTTCGTAGAGAAGGTACTGCGCGAACGCATTCGCCTCCTCCTGCTGTTCGGAATATCCGTTGATCACCAGACAATTCGTGATGGAAAGCGTCTTGGACTTTAGATCGCCCGTCAGATCCGGAATTCTCGTCACACCGTAGTTGATCGTGGTCCCATTGTCCTTCTCGTACTGAGAAATTTTCTTCACACTGTCCGATGTTGCCAGTGTAAAGACAATCTTCCCCGCCGCGAAATCCTGAATCACGCTCGAATAGTCATCCGATGCGGTATCAATGGAGAAAAACTGATTCAGCTGCTGATAGACCTGCAGACAGGAAATGAGCTGCTGATTGTATACGTGCAGCTGACTCGTATCATCTCCGTACTGGCCGCCGATATCCATATAATTGCCAAGGAAACAATAGTTATAAAAAATATCGCTGACATCCCACTTGAGCACGGCAGATACATTCTCCGGCGCATCGTAGCTGTTGGCCAGTGTAATGACATCGACCATTGTCGTGGGAACGGTATCCTCCAGCGTCTTCCCGGCAGCCGAGGCCATGGTCTGCAGATAATCTGTATTATAAAGAAATGCAGCCGCCTCAAAGCTCATCGGATACGCAATCACCTTATTCTGATAGGTCACCGCATCGATGGCTGACGCGCAGAATGTGTGGTTGTCACTAAAGTGCGCCGTATCCTGAATTTCTGCCGCAAGCCCGGTCAGCCACAGCCGCTCCAGCAGATCGTTGCCTGCCAGGAACAGATCCGGATAATCCTCTCCCTCCACGGATGCATCATAAATCTTCTGCATATAATCCGTGTCATCAATGAGAGTCGGCTCTATCCGGTATTCACTTTGACTGTCTGTGTAGGCCACGCACACACTGTTTAAAAAGTCCGTCACAGCATCGTCGGTGTACCATAGGTTGATGGTCTGCTTTCTGGAAAACAGGGATTCCGAGCTGCTCCCGGCGTTCTCATCCCCTCTTGCTGCCACATAAATCAATCCGCCTGCAATGGCCAGAACAACAAGGATTGATAGTAATCTGCCTTTTACATTCAAGCGTATAACCTCTCTGACGCGCCTTTTGTCTATCCGCAGATTTTCGCGATCACCGGCTCCAGAATGCGGATCATTTCATCAATATCGTCTTTCGTAATTACCAGAGGCGGTACAAAGCGAAGAATGTTGCTGCCGGCATTGATCAGGATCAGTCCCTGCTCCATGGCACCGGTGATCACAGGAGCCACCGGTCGGTCAAAGACCAGTCCCTGCATCAAGCCGCTTCCTCTGCGCTCGAGAATGCACGGATATTTGTCCTTTAATGCATCCAGCGCCTTCTCCAGGTAAGGTGCCGTCTCATTTACATGGTCTATTATATTTTCTTTGTCATAGAGTTCAAGGACCTTGCACACCGCAGCCGTCGCAAACGGATTGCCGCCATAGGTGGTGCCGTGATCTCCCGCCGCAAGGCTTGAAGCGGCCACTTCCTCCGTCATAAGGAAGGCTCCCACCGGTACGCCGCATCCAAGGGCCTTGGCCGTAGTCATAATGTCCGGCTTTACACCGAATTTCTGGAAGGCGAACATGGAGCCGGTTCTTCCCATGC
>CAVBQH010000092.1:0-9180 GCA_963597485.1 Acutalibacteraceae bacterium | reverse complement strand
GCCGTAATGACAGATAGGTCTCAGTTAGGAAATTGCCAGATCCGCACGCCGGATCCAGAAACGTAAGCTCTGACAATTTTCTCTGAAATACTCTCAGCTTCCGGTCCCTTGTCTTCTCGACATGATCCTCCAAAATGGTCTGGTATTCCTGCTTCAGATCATCCAAAAATAATGGGTCAATTACTTTGTGGATATTCTCAATCGAGGTGTAATGTATGCCACAGGAGCGTCTGGTCTCAGGGTTCAACGTGCTCTCAAACACTGCACCGAAAATGGTCGGACTGATCATAGACCAATCAAAATCTTCACTGGCATTTTTAAGAAGAAGTGTTCGAATTTCCTCCGTAACTGGCGGAATCTCGATATTCTCATCCGCAAACAGGCCGCCGTTCACATACGGAAAGGCCGCCAAGAGCGGCGAATCATCCTCCAAATAGGGATCTCTGTCTTCCGGCTTCGTGTCGAGAGTCCTGAACAGATCAATCAAAGCCCGTCTCAGATCCTTCGCAGAAAAGGATGATAGATAATCATAGAACATGTTCTTATGGCCAAAAATACCGGCATCCTCCGCATACAGGCAGAATACCAGCCGGACGCAGAGCACATTCAGGCTTTTCATCGCCGTCTCTGAGGTAGGATCCTTGTATTGCTTGGCGAATGCATCGTAAATCAGGCCGACAATCTCACCGGCCGCAATAGAAACCTCCATCTCTCGCTCGAGATGCTCATTCCCCTGCTCAACAAGAAACTGGAGTCTGTAATATTCCGTCTCCAGATCCTCGAGCTTGATTATCTCCGGATCACCGCCGGGGCGCTCCATATCATAGACATGAAATTCTGCAAAATTGCACGTAATCACCCAGCGCGGATGTTTCGACAGCGGCAGCTCCGTGATGTACCGCTTTGCCTGCTGGAACGGCGTAAGGAGGGTACCGTCTGATTGCTTAATAGGCTTTTTCAGATCCTTGTTTAGGCCCTTCTGCTCAATCAGGACCTTTGTCGCCGGAATGAATCCGTCAATGAAGCTGGTATGGTCCAAATGAACCTGCTCTTCAAATACAATATATTCCTCTGGATGCTCCACTCCATAGACATCGCGGAGAAGTGACGTCCAAAAACTCTGCGACTCGCCCTTCTCATATCCCTTGCCCTTCCAAAACTCCGCGAAATGCCTTGCTGCATCCCTCTGCTGTTTGTCTGTCATAACTACCGCCTCCGTTACAATGAGTATATAAAAAAACAGGCACATCTTTCAATGTACCTGTTTCATGGTCTTCTGTTTGGGCGTAAGCTGGGCGTAATCATTGCTTTCCAGTCTCAAAAAGCTTGAATTTACGCGGTTTATTTGTCCAAAGACTTCATCGTCGGGAACAGCAAAACATCCCTTATGGCTGCAGAGTTCGTCAGCAGCATCACCAGACGGTCAATGCCATATCCGATACCACCGGTAGGCGGCATGCCGATTTCCATGGCATGCAGGAAATCCTCATCGGTATGATTGGCTTCTTCATCGCCCGCATCTGCCAGCGCATCCTGTGCGGCAAATCTCTCTCTCTGATCGATCGGATCGTTCAGCTCCGAATATGCGTTGCACATTTCCCATCCGTTGATGTACAGCTCAAAACGCTCTACCTTCGACGGATCAGAGGGCTTCTTCTTGGTCAGGGGGCTGATCTCAATCGGATGATCCATGATGAATGTCGGCTGAATCATCTTATCCTCGCAGAATTCATCGAAGAAGAGATTGACGATATCTCCTTTCTTATGACGATCCTCATATTCAACGTGATGCTCATCAGCGATCTTCTTCGCCTCTTCATCGGTAGCAACCTGATCAAAATCAATGCCGGTTTCTTCCTTGATGGCATCGATCATGGTCAGTCTGCGGAACGGCTTTCCAAGATCAATTTCCTTGTCGCCGTAGACGATGGTTGTTGAACCACACACCTTCTGCGCAAGATCACGGAACATGGACTCCGTCAGCTCCATCATGCCGTTGTAATCCGTATAAGCCTGATACAGCTCCATTAACGTGAATTCCGGATTGTGTCTGGTATCCACACCTTCGTTGCGGAACACTCGTCCAATCTCGAAGACGCGCTCCAGGCCTCCAACGATCAGTCTCTTCAGATACAGCTCCAGGGAAATTCGAAGCTTTACATCCTCATCCAGCGCATTGTAGTGGGTCTCAAACGGTCTTGCCGCTGCACCGCCGGCATTGGAAACCAGCATCGGCGTCTCTACCTCCATGAAATCACGTTCCGCAAGGAAACGACGGATCTCACGGATGATTGCACTGCGCTTTTTGAATGTCTCCCGAACCTCTTCATTCATGATCAGGTCCACGTAGCGCTGGCGATAGCGCATATCTGTATCCTGCAGCCCGTGAAACTTCTCCGGAAGCGGCTCTAAGGATTTGGACAGAAGCACCAGCTCCTTCGCATGCACCGAAATCTCTCCCGTACGTGTACGGAAAGGAAATCCCTTTACGCCAATGATGTCGCCGATGTCCATACGCTTGAATTCCGCATAGGCCTCATCGCCGAGATCATTTCGCGAAACGTAGATCTGAATCCTGCCGTCCCTGTCCTGAAGGTTGGCAAAGGAAGCCTTTCCCATCACGCGCTTAAAAAGCATACGACCGGCTACGGAAACCGTCACCGGCTCCTTCGTATAGTTGCCTTCCTCGTCAAGCTCTCCTGACAATTCGTCAAACTGCTCCAGAATCTCTTTAGTATGGTGTGTCTGGTCGTATTTGGTTATCTGAAAGGGATCCTTTCCCGCAGCCTGCAGCTCCGCAAGCTTGTCTCTTCTGACCTTTTCCAGCTGGCTGATATCCTGCTGTGGTGCGCTCTGATTGTTCTGATTTTCCGCCATTGCGATCCCCTTTCCTCTCTGCTCCCGTGCTGCATTTCGCAGCCAATCAGGATGCAGTCTGATCAGTCATTCACTCTCTCAATGGAAACAACCTTGTAAGCCATCGCTCCTGCCATTGTCTCCACCTTCACAACATCTCCTACCTTCGCTCCCATCAGGGCCTTGCCCACCGGAGACTCGTTGGAAATCTTATTTTCCAGGCTGTTGGCCTCTGTCGAGCCTACAATGATGTAGGGAATGTCTTCATCAAATTCTTCGTCATGCACGGTAACCTTGCAGCCAACGCTGATCCGGTCCAGTACGACATCCTCGTCCGTCACAACCTCAACGTTCTTGAGAATCTTTTCCAGCTCTTCGATTCTGGCCTCAATATCACGCTGTTCATCCTTGGCTGCATCGTATTCCGCATTCTCCGAAAGATCTCCCTGCTCCATGGCTTCCTTGATCTTCTGAGCCACTTCCTTTCTGCGAACCACCTTCAGATTGTGAAGCTCATCCTCGTATTTCTTCAGACCGGCATACGTTAAAATATTTTTCTTCTCTTCCATCGTTATTTTCGACCTTTCTCCCTTTGGAGCAACGCAGATAAAAGCCGTCAGATTCCCCTTCCGGCTCTCCTGTCATACTCCTGCAAAAGCCTTACTGGCAGGCTCTGCAGACGATAACGGTGTGCATTATACTAGAGTTTCCGAATTTCTGTCAAACATAAGGAAATTCCTTATGCAGCATGTCCTCCAGCTCCTCAAAGCTGCTCATTGTATTGATTCTTACGCGCAGCTTGGCTGCACCGGGAAAGCCCTGAAGATACCATGCAGCGTGATGCCGCATTTCCTGTATTCCGATCCGGTCTCCTTTCACGCTGCGCATAAGCTGTGCATGACGCAACAGCATCTGAATCACCTCGCGGTGTCCCGGACGCTCCATCTGCTCTCCGGTCTCCAGATAGTGATTTACCTCGCGGAAAATCCACGGATTCCCCTGACTTGCTCTTCCGATCATCACCGCTGTGCAGCCCGTTTCCTCCAGCATACGCTTTGCCGAAGGGCCGTCTGTCACATCGCCGTTGCCCACCACCGGAACAGAAACTGCCTGCACCGTCTCTGCGATTTTGGTCCAATCCGCCTCTCCGGAGTACATCTGAGATCTCGTCCGTCCGTGCACTGCGATCATAGATGCGCCGCCGGCCTCTGCCGCCTTTGCACACTCCACCACGTTCTGATGATCGTGATCATAGCCGATCCGCAGCTTCACCGTCACGGGGCGCTTCGTATTCTCTGCACAGGCTGCTACAATTTTCTCAATCAGCGCCGGGTTCTTCATCAACGCAGAGCCCTCCTGATTGTTCACGATTTTGGAAACCGGACATCCCATATTGATATCCAGAATGTCATACGGCTGCTCCTCAATCATCTTCACCGCTTCAGCCATAACCTCCGGTTCATGACCGAACAGCTGCAGCGAGACCGGCGTCTCCGCGGGATCCGTTTTCATCAGCTCTGCCGTTTTATAATTGCGGAATGTGATCGCCTTTGCACTGATCATTTCCATGACCGTCAATCCGGCCCCCTGCTCCTTGCACAAAAGTCGAAACGGCAAGTCCGTAACACCGGCCATCGGCCCCAACACTGTCTGATTCGGTATCACAACATCCCGGATCTTCCATTCCATATTGCTTTCCTTCCTCGCAGCAGCTTTGCGAATGGTTTCTGAACTGCCGCATCGCAGCGCTGCCGACTGTCATTCCTTGGTTTCTTCGTAGTCCTCCAGCAAATCCCCCGGATTCTGATGCAGGAATGTTACCTTAAAATAAATCTCCAGTGATTCAAACAGTTCCTTCTTGGTACCTTGTATCTTCTTGATCAGAAGCGCACTTCCGATTTCGTCATACAGAAGATCGCCTTCCTCTGCCTGTGTATCCATCACCGCTTCCCCCAGAGGCGTAAAGCCGATGGTGAAAATCCCGCCGACCTCCTCCGTAAAGAGAACGCTGATAATCCGCAGCTCCTCCTGTACGTTCTCCGGAAGCTTCGCAAATTTTGGATTAAAATAATATTTTTTGTCGTATGCATTGGATCCGCACAATACGATGCGGAATTTCTCTTCCTGTCCCACGCTTTTCCTTTCTGTTCAGTCCCTGCCGGCTCACACGTATCCCATGACGCCGCGGACAGAAATCTCTCCTGTCCCCACAAGCCGGTCCTCCGCTGTATCATCTGTAGTTACCACCAGCTCGCCGCCGGCAGTCACACGCTTTGCAGTTCCGGTAAATTCGCCCTTCGGATCCAGAACACGTACCTTTCGTCCGATATTCACCAGCACGCTGCTGTAGCGTTCAATCAAAGGCTCCAGAGATCCTGCTGCCAGATACGTCTCATACGCCGGCTCAAAATGATTCCAGCAGGCCGCTGTGATCTCCGCGCGATTCACCTTTTTGCCAAGTGCAATGCGCAGCGTCGTTGCCGTTTCACGAATAGCCGGATCCACAGACTCCTGATTCAGGTTCAATCCGATCCCGATGGTGACGTCGCGGATTTCCCGGTCCTCCAGGCGCATCTCGGTGAGTATACCTACGAATTTCTTGAACGGTCCCTCATCCACTGAAACCACCAGGTCATTGGGCCATTTGATGCCGAACTGCACCTTTTTGTCCACATCCGTTCCCGGATACAGCTCCTGCAGGGCTTCGCAGCATGCGAGTGCCATGATCAGAGTCATCATCGGCGCTTCCTGTACCGGAATCTGCGGGCGCAGCAGTATGCTCATATAGACATTTCCAAGATCCGGAGAGATCCAGGTCCTGCCGCGTCGTCCCTTTCCTGCCGTCTGACAGGATGCAACGGCCAGCGTTCCCTGCGCAGCGCCTTCATCAGCCAATCGCATGATGTCGTCGTTGGTGGAACCGGTTTGTTTTTCATAGATCACCGGATGTCCGGCCCACACCGTCGACAGCCGTCTGGCAATCTCCGTCTGATTGAGCACATCAGCGTCCTTCGCATTGATGAGGCGGTAGCCTCTGTTGGTCACCGCCTCAATCTCATAGCCTTCGCTTTTCAGTTTTCCGATTGTCTTCCAGACAGCCGTCCGCGACACGCCCAGAAGATCACTGAGCTGCTGGCCGGACAGAAATCCATCCGTCTGTGCCAGAGCCTCCAAAATCCGATCCTTCATCGCTTAGTTCATCTCGTATCCAAGGGTTGCTGCCATCACTGCCTTGATGGTGTGCATTCGGTTTTCTGCCTCCTGGAAGACAACCGAGCGCTCCGATTCAAATACCTCATCGGTTACCTCCATCTCATCCAGGCCGAATTTATCATGAATCTTGGCTCCTGTCCCCGTCTTCAGATCATGGAAGGCCGGCAGACAGTGCATGAACACGCATTCCTTGCTGCCAAGCTCCAGAAGTTCGGACGTAATGCGGTAAGGGAGAAGATCATGGATGCGTTCCTCCCAGATCTCATCCGGCTCTCCCATGGAAACCCACACATCTGTATAGAAGACATCCGCCCCCTGCGCGGCCGCCTTTGGATCATCCGTAAGCGTAATGCTGCCGCCGCTCTTTTTCGCCAGCTCTGTGCAGGTCTTTACCAGCTCCGGATCCGGGTAATACTTGGGATTGGTGCACAGTGTAACATGCATGCCAACCTTTGCTCCCAGAACCATCAGAGAGTTTCCGGTATTGTACCTGGCATCTCCGTAATAGGAAAGCCGGATTCCCTGCACTCTGCCGAAATGCTCCCGAATGGTCAGAAGATCCGCCAGCATCTGGGTCGGATGGAACTCATTGGTCAGTCCGTTCCACACAGGTACCTTCGCATAATGCGCCAGCTCCTCTACAATTTCCTGTCCAAAGCCGCGGTATTCAATACCATCGAACATCCCGGAAAGAACCCGGGCCGTATCCGCAATGGATTCCTTCTTACCGATCTGGGATCCGGACGGATCCAGGTAGGTCGTCCCCATGCCAAGGTCGTGCGCTGCCACCTCAAAGGCGCAGCGGGTTCTGGTACTGGTCTTCTCGAAAATCAGAGCTACATTCTTGCCGCGCAGCTGATCCACCGGCTCGCCCTTCTTTTTCTTTTCCTTAAAATAAGCCGCCATGTCAACCAGTCGTGCAATCTCCAGTCCGGAATAATCCAGCAGCTTCAGAAAATCTCTTCCTTTAAAATTCTCGTTCATCGTAAGCTCCATTTCTCAGCGGTTTGCCTGCTCCTCCAGTGCTGCACTCACTGCCTGTGTATAGGCAGCTGCAGCCTTTCCCTCTTCACTTGTCGTTTCCTTGATGCAAGGATCCAGCTCCGGCTCTTTTACCGGCTTTTTGCTGGTATCAATCTTTGTTGCATCACCGATTCCCAGTGCCTCACCGGCCAACCCCAGCGTACTCACCAGTCCGGCAATGTCCGACGGCATGTAGATTTTGGTGGCACGCCCATCCGAAACATCCTTCAGCGCTTCAATCCCCTTCAGGCGCAGAACCGTCTCCGATACGTTGGCATTTTTCAGTGCCTCCAGTCCCTGTGCCTCCGCTTCATATACCAGCTCGATGGATTTGGCCTTGCCTTCTGCCAGTGCAATCTGCGCATCTCTTTCTGCTTCGGCAGCCAGGATTTTGGCCTTCTTATCACCTTCTGCGCGGGAAACCACGGCCTCCTGATGGGCCTGCGCCTCCAGAACCGTCTGACGCCGCTCGCGCTCTGCACGCATCTGCTTGGTCATGACCTCTTCAATTTCCTTCGGCGGCTGTATGTTCTTAATCTCTACGCGGGTCACCTTGATGCCCCACTGATCCGTGGCCTCATCCAGGATCACCTGCATTTTGCCGTTGATGGTTTCACGGCTCGTCAAGGTCTGATCCAGCTCCATCTCGCCAATGATGTTGCGCAGTGTCGTAGCAGACAGATTCTGAAGGCCTGCGATCGGATTCTCCACCCCGTAGGTATACAGGCCGGGATCAAACACCTTCATGAACACCACCGAGTCAATCTGCATAGTGACATTGTCCTTGGTGATTACCGGCTGAGGAGGAAAATCCAGCACCTGCTCCTTCAGGCTGATGGTCTTCACCACCCGCTCAATAAACGGCACCTTGACATGAAGTCCGGCCTGCCAGGAGGTCTTGTATTTGCCCAGATGCTCAATCACAAAAACATATCCCTGCGGAACGATGCGGATGTTCACGCATACCAGCACCAATGCCACAATCAGCAGAATAATCAACAGCACTCCCATTTTGTCCTCCTTCTTTGCACTCCGCTCAACAAATGATGATCTCTACAGCTTCTTGGACTTTTCAATGCAGGCATCGATGGCATCCATCACTGTGCCGCGAAATCCTCCCTTTTCCAAGGCCTCCAGGCCCTCAATGGTCGTCCCTCCCGGTGAGCATACCATATCCTTCAGCTCTCCGGGGTGTTTGCCGGTTTCCAGCATAAGCTTTGCACTGCCCAGAACGGTCTGTGCCGCAAAGCGGTACGCCTGTCTCCTTGGCATCCCGCCCTTTACTCCGGCATCTGCCAGCGCCTCCAGGAACATGAACACATACGCCGGCGCAGCGCCACTGACCGCGCCCACCGTATCCATCAGACTTTCGCTGACTACCTCTGCAATGCCGAAGCTGGAGACAATCTTCATCACCTCTTCCAGCTCATCATCGGTAACGCAGCTGCTCCTGCAAATGGCGGAGCACCCTTCCCTCACCAGTGCCGGTGTATTCGGCATGCAGCGGACAATTTTAACCGGATGCTCGAACCGGTCTGCGAGCCACTTGGTTGTTTTGCCGGCTGCCACAGAGAGGACCACCGTGTCCTCACCGATCACATCCCGAATTTCTTCAATGACAACCGGAAGCACCACCGGTTTAACTGCGAGCACCAGAAGATCCGCTCTTCGCGCCACTTCTTTATTGGATGCCTCCGTAAGAATCCCAAACTGCTCCGCTGCCGCATCCATGCTCTGCTGCGTCGCAGCACTCCCGAGAATCTGCTGTGGCTCCACCAGCTGATTCTGCAAAATCCCGCCGATGATCGCCTTTGCCATGTTGCCAAGCCCGATGAATCCGATTGTCTGAATACGCATGCTGTCCTCCTTACACGGATGTACTGATGTTGACGCTGTCTATTGCATGATACATGGTATCTGTTTAGCACCTGCCACATTTCAACGTGAACCCGCTGCTTGCAGGCATATTCACGATTGAAATTGGCAGGCAGCCAAGGCGCGAAGCGCCTCTGGCCAGCCACATCGAGGTTTTCCGAATGCGAGGAGAAATTCGCATATGCGATTTCTCCGACGCACGGAGTGTATTGT
>CAVBQH010000091.1:0-9238 GCA_963597485.1 Acutalibacteraceae bacterium | reverse complement strand
CAAGCACCGAGGTCCTCGGAAGGCCCCGAACCCAGACATCCATCCGCCACCCTGTCGCATTGGCTGGCTATACATCGGTATGCGAGGAGAATTTCGCGAAGGCGAATTCTCCGAAGCGGCAGTGACGCGGTTTTATCGCGTCACTTCAAGCTGGATCAAAATGCCATCGGGCATTTTGATCAGCGCTTAACCCGGGCACCGGCGCCGCCCATGAGGCCTTCTACTTCGTCAACGGATGCCATGGAGGTATCGCCGGGAGTTGTCATGGCGAGAGCACCGTGTGCTGCACCGTAGTTAACAGCCTTCTCCGGATCCTCGGTGGTCATCAGGCCGTATACAAGACCGGAAGCGAAGGAATCGCCGCCGCCGACACGGTCCATGATCTCAAGGCCGTTGTACTCCTTGGACTGATAGATCTGGCCGTCTGCCCAGCAGATAGCCTTCCAGTCGTTTACGGTTGCGGTCTTTACGGTACGAAGAGTAGTAGCGATGGCCTTGAAGTTCGGATATACCTCTGCAGCGTGATCGATCATCTTCTTGTAGCCGTCGATGTTCAGCTTCTTAAGCCCATCTTCCTGGCCCTCGATCTGAAGACCAAGGCAAGCGGTGAAGTCTTCCTCGTTGCCGATCATAACGTCAACGTACTTGGCAATTTCTTTATTTACTTCCTGGCATTTCTCGAGACCGCCGATTGCAGACCACATGGAAGGACGGTAGTTCAGATCATAGGAAACCAGTGTGCCGTACTTCTTGGCAGTCTTGATGGCAGCAATAACGGTCTCGCAGCTCTGCTCGGAAAGTGCTGCATAGATACCGCCGGTGTGCAGCCAGCGAACGCCGAGCTCACCGAATACGTGCTCGAAATTCAGCTCCTCGGGGGTTGCCTGAGAAATGGCTGTGTTGAAGCGATCGGAGCATCCGACAGCACCGCGAACGCCAAAGCCGCGCTCAGTAAAGTTCAATCCGTTGCGGCAGATACGGCCGATGCCGTCGGTTTTCTTCCAATAAATAAGAGAGGTATCAACGCCGCCCTGCTCGATGAAATCCTTCATCAGACGACCAACCTCGTTGTCTGCAAAAGAGGTCAGAACAGCAGTGTTCATGCCGAAGCACTTGTGCAGTCCGCGGATAACGTTGTACTCTCCGCCGCCTTCCCATGCGCGGAAGCTCCGTGCGGTGCGGATACGTCCTTCACCGGGATCCAGGCGCAGCATTACCTCGCCCAGAGAAACGGCATCGTACTTACAATCCTTGCGATCCTTCAGATTCAGTTCCATGTCAGAACTCCTTTCTGGAAAATAAAAATGATTACCTGCCAATATATTCCACAATATGAAAACACGTTACACATTGCGATAGGTTTCTAACACCATTATAGAAAACGGATAAAAGAAGTCAAGACAGTAAAAATAAATAATTTTTGCTTGAAAATATTGGAGGAAATGCTGTGAAAAGGCATGACGGATTTGATTGCGAAGCAGTGGCGGATCTGATATTATGTTCCACATAATGAAACGAATGAGGCTGTGAATGTTTTGAGGATTTGCGAGAGCAAATTCGAAATGGGTGCTGACTTTGCTATATACGTTAACAATTGATGAGGAAGGAGAGAATGATGTCGGGACGGGAAACGGACAAAGCGGAAGGAAAAGACAATAACCCGATCCAGGTGGCCGGCCGGTTGTTCGGGGCGCTGGAATATCTGGCGAAGAACGGGCAGAGCACTCTGGCGGATTTGACGCAGGCGCTGCAGCTGAATAAGAGTACGACACATCGGATTCTTGCTTCTCTTCAATATATGAACTATGTGCGTCAGGATCCGGAAACCGGACGTTATGAGGCAACGCTGAAGCTGGTGGAGCTGGCGGATCGTCTCCTGGGACAGGTGGATGTGGCGCAGATTGTGCGGCCTTATCTGAAAAAGCTTGCGGGAAGGGTACATGAAACGGTGCATTTCGTGGAGCGGGATGGCGGCGAGGTAATCTATGTCGATAAGGTGGATTCCAATGATCATTCCGTTCAGATGACGTCCTACATCGGGAGTCATATTCCGTTTTATCGCACGGGCGTCGGCAAGGCGATGATGGCAAGCCTTAGTGATCCGGAGATCCGCAGACTCTGGGATTCCTGCACGATTGAACGCAAGACGCCCTATACGATCACCAATCCGGAGGATTTTCTGGAGGAGGTGGCAGAAGCGCGCAGAAAAGGCTATGCATTGGATAATGAGGAAAACGAGACCGGCGTTCGTTGCATTGCGGCAGCACTTGCGATGGATGGAGGCGCACGGTATGCGTTTTCCATCTCGGTTCCCATCGGCCGCATGGACAATGAGCGGATTCGTCAGCTGTCGCAGGAAGTGCTGGAATGCAAGGCGGAGCTGGACGCAGAACTCTCCAATAAAATGACGTTGGTGTTAAAGTAGATATCGAGTATCATTGTTCCAAGGGACATTTGTGATTCGCATTGGATGATGCGGAAATGGAGGGGTGTCATGGCATGTTCTGAGGAGTTTAATCGAAATGGTAAGCAGCGGGTACGGCAGGAGGAACGCTACCGATACTGCAATATGCCGATTCCGGGCGGCGGCTATGTGACCGGATTTTCTTTTCATCCACAGAAGGAGGGCGTGTTTTATCTGCGCACGGATATAGGCGGAGCCTATCGCTTTGACGCGGGAAACCGGAGGTGGCACAGCCTGATTGATCACGTGACCATGGAGGATGTCAGTGAGACCTTTCCTGCAGCACTTGCACTGGATGAGAATCACCCGGAACGTTTGTATATTGCCTGCGGAATTTATGCAAGGGCTCATGGAAAGCTCGCAGTCTCGGAGGATTACGGCGAGACCTTTGCGTATTATGAGATGCCGATGCACGTGCACGGCAACATGAACGGACGAGGAACCGGCTTTCGGCTTATTGTCGACAGAACGCGGGAGAACGTGCTCTGGTTTGCTTCGCAGGACAGCGGTCTGTGGAGAAGTGATGACCGCGGAAAGAGCTGGGTTTCGGTCCGCTCTTTTGCAGAACAGTATGCAACCTTTGTGGGACAGACGGCAGACGGGAAGGCACTGATCGTTGCCGGCGCCGGAGCGACGACCTTGAGGAGTAAGTCGCTTCGCGGGCACAGTCTTTTCGTATCCTACGATGATGCGGAGTCGTTCCGGGAGCTTTGGGAACCGGCGGATGCAGAAATTGAAGGTGTACAGCTGGCCGGACTTGTGGCGCAGCGCTACGCCATGGATGAGCGGTATCTGTATGTGACCTATTCGGTGATGGGACGGAACGCCTTTGTGCGTGAGCTGGGCTACAGCTGCGACGGAGGGAGCGTGATCGGCGGAAAGGTTGTCCGTTACCCGTTGGAAGAAAATGGCCGGATCGGACAGGGGGTGGATATTACGCCGCCGCCGGCAGAGCCAGTTCCAAACGGAGAAAATGTAGGGGAAGCCGGGGACAGAGATTCTGCCGGACAAAGACCGTCGACGGCTGAGACAGCGGTTGAGACCGGAATGCTTCCGGCGTACGGACTGGAATACGGCTTTTCCGGCATTGACGTGGCGCGGAGTGTACCGGGGCTGGTGGCGGTCTCCACGATCAGCAAGGGGGACGGCGACTGCGTGTACCGCTCCAGAGACTATGGGGCATCCTGGGAGTGCATTCTGTGCGATCTTGTTACCGGCAGAATGGAATTCAGGACCTCATACCTTACGCCGCGCTACAACGGCGGCCACAATCTGATTCACTGGCTGACAGATGTAAAGATCAATCCGTTCTGTCCGGACGAAATGTGGTTTAATACCGGCACCGGCGTGTTTCGCTCCCGGAACCTGGTCAGCCAAAAGGGGGAAGCGCCTGTTGTTTTTGAAGACTGGAGCGACGGGATTGAAGAGACGGTACATCTGAATGTCTACGGACCGCCGGCTGGTGAGGTGAAGTGCATTGATATTCTGGGGGATCTCGGCGGCTTTGCGTTCCGGGAACTGGACCGGCCCTGTGACAATTCCTTTGATGATGCGGACGGAAACCGCTATATCACCTGTATCAATGCAGATTATTCGGATCTTCATCCGGAGCTGGTGGTCGTTACACCGCGGGGAAACTGGACGGGTCGAACAAAGGGCGGCCTGATTTATTCAAAGGATCAGTGCCGGACATTCCGGCGACTTCCGATGCCGTTTGGCCTTGGGGAGAAAATTGACGCGGCGCTGCACCGGATTGAGCAGCCCAATGTGAACAGCGGGTGGATTGCTATGTCTTCGGACGGACAGTGCCTTGTCTGGTCGGTGGCAGACGGGATTCATTTGCCGGCGGAGCAGGTTATCGTGAGCCGGGATGCGGGCGAGAGCTTTTGCCGGGCGATTGTGTATACCTTTGACGGGCAGGAGAAAAAGGCGGGCGGATTCAAGGCCTTCGCTGACCGGATGAACTCAGACTTGTTCTATGGATTCGGGGATCACTCGGATTTCTATGTCAGCGAGGATGGCGGAGGAACGTTTTACCAGTGCGCGCTTCCGGAGGATTTTCCGACTGTTGATTTTTCGTTGATTGACTGCGCGAATAAGACGGAGGTGCGCGGTGAATGCGGCAAAGAGGGTGTCTTTTACATGGCACTTGGAGAAGGAGGACTCTGGAAGCTGTCCTATGACAAGGAAAGGAAGGCTGCAGATGCAAAGAAACTGAGCCGGGAGGGGGATATTGTTTACCGGATGGGGCTCGGAATCGGCTGTGAAGGCGCGGATTATGCAAGGGAAAATAAGGCCATCTACCTGTCAGGCGTGATTGACGGCGAATACGGATTCTATCGCAGCACGGATGACGGCCAAACCTATGTGCGGCTGAACACAAAAAAGCAGATGTTCGGTGAGATCAACAGCATTGACGGGGATGCCTGTGTGTACGGAAGGTTTTACATTGGAACCGGCAGCAGGGGAGTTTTGTACGGCGAGCCGGATGGTTCTGTATAAGAAATTGCGAAACTATTCAGAGCCCATTCGCAAAATCGCTGCTCTGCAGCTTTCCTTTTGCTCATGTGGCGTTCTCGCCAAATAAAATTTCAAAATCAGCCTTAGAAATGCAAGCATTTCACGTCTGATTTATGAAATTTTGCTTGGCTCTGAATAGTTATGGAATCGCAAAACACTGGCGGCACGGCGCCATAACCGCAGAAATACTGCGGAGGAGGGGACATATGCACTTGGAACGGGACGAAAAGAAACTCCTGATTAAGGAAGGGAATTCTGTAGTAATAATTGAGCCGTGGGGAGCGAACTCTCTTCGGGTCCGCATGACGAAGGAGACCCGGATGGATGAGAATGACTGGGCGCTCACGGAGCCGGTGGAGGAAACGGATGTCAGAATTTCCATGGAAGAGGTGGATGTGACTGATCCCTGGTATAAAGGGGAGGAGTGGAGCAAATATCATCAGACGGGGATTCAGGCATCTTTGACGAACGGGAAAATAACGGCCCGGGTTTCCACGGAAGGCTGGATCAGCTATTACAATCAAAAGGGGGATCTCCTGACACAGGAATATTGGCGCAACCGCAATCGGATCAACCGGTACTGCGTTCCGCTTCGCGTGGATGCGAGGGAATTGAAGCCGGTGCCGGGCAGCACTGATTACGAACTGACCGCTCGGTTTGAGGCCTTCGATGATGAGAGAATTTACGGTATGGGCCAGTATCAGGAGAAGAATTTGAACAAAAAGGGAGCGATCCTGGAGCTGGCGCACCGGAACTCCCAAGCCAGCGTGCCGTTCATGGTGTCGAGCAGAGGCTATGGCTTTTTGTGGAACAATCCGGCGATCGGTACGGCAACGTTTGGCGCCAATAAAACAGAGTGGCATGCAAGGAGCACCAAAAAGCTGGACTATTTCATCACAGCAGGTGATACGCCGGCGGAGATTGAAGAGCAGTACAGCAGGGCGGTCGGGCGCACGCCGATGATGCCGGAATACGGCATGGGATACTGGCAGTGTAAGCTCCGCTACCGTACGCAGGAGGAGCTTCTGTCGGTTGCGAGAGAACATAAAAGACGTGGCCTCCCTATGGATGCTATTGTGGTGGACTTTTTCCACTGGACCATGCAGGGCGATTTTAAATTTGAGCCAAGGGACTGGCCGGATCCGGAAGGCATGGTGAAGGAGCTTAAGGACCTTGGGATTGAAACGGTGGTTTCCGTCTGGCCGACAGTGGATGAACGCAGTGAGAACTACGGAGCTATGGCAGAGAACGGGTATCTTGTCAGCACGGACCGCGGCAACGGCAACCATATGACGTGGATGGGCAATACGGTATTTTACGATGCAACACATCCCGGTGCGCAGAAGTTCGTCTGGGACAGATGCAGGGAGAATTATTATCAAAAGGGCATCCGGTGCTTCTGGCTGGATGAGGCGGAGCCGGAGTACGGACCGTATGATTTTGACAATTATCGGTATTATGCGGGACCGGCTCTGCAGTGCTCGAACATCTATCCGGTCGGTTATGCCAAGGGCTTTTATGACGGACTGAAGGCGGCAGGAGAAAAGGATGTCATGAGTCTTGTGCGCTGTGCCTGGGCGGGAAGCCAGAAATACGGTGTGCTGACCTGGTCAGGCGACATTTGCTCCTCCTTCCGGGCGATGCGGGAACAGCTGCAGGCGGGGCTTAACATGGGTATGGCCGGTATTCCCTGGTGGACATCGGATATTGGCGGATTCCTTGGAGGGGATATTCGCGATGAACATTTCCGGGAACTTCTGGTGCGGTGGTTTGCCTGGGGAGCATTCTGTCCGGTATTCCGTATGCACGGGGAACGTTCTCCCTGGTATGAGAGAGAACAGGAGTTTATAAACGGTGTACGTCAGCTGACCAGCGGACAGGACAATGAGGTCTGGAGCTTTGGCGAGGAGAACTATACGATCCTGACAAAGTTCCTGTTCCTTCGCGAGCGGCTTCGTCCATACATCCGGGAATGCATGCAGGAGGCCAGCAGCAAAGGGGCGCCGGTTATGCGGACGATGTTCTATGAATTTCCGGAGGATCCTGTGTGCTGGGAGACAGAGGATTCCTATTTCTTCGGTCCGGACCTTTTGGTGGCTCCGGTAATGGAGGAGGGGCTGCGGGAACGTGAAATCTACCTGCCGAGGGGCTGCAGCTGGACGGACGCATACACAGGAAAGGTGTATGCGGGCGGACAGAAAGTGACCGTTCCGGCACCGCTGGATGTGATTCCTGTGATGATCCGCGAAGGGAAAAGCTATCCCATCTATGAGTGAATGGTGCTGTGACTGAGGGCGCTTGCGGCGACACCGGATATGAATAGCTGCGCGGCGAGGGCTTTGCGAACGGACTTTTGCCGGCGAAAGAGAATCAAGATCCCTGCAGGTATGGAGGCTTCCGACTTGCAGGGATCTTTTTAAAATGAAAACGAAAACGTTTTAGGCGATTCTCGCGGCTTACCTGTGGAAAATTCACAAACGAATCAAAAATCAAGATGTCTGGAATCTGACATATGCAAAACGCACTATTGAAATGGTGCAATGCGACAAAAGCTACGTAAAAGTGACGGTATACATCCCTAATTTTTACGGTATTTTTTCTGCTCCTTCTCTTTTATAGTAATTAGAAAGGAAAAGGTAAATTACTTTTGAAAATGTTTAAGTGACAAAAACGTGCCAGCAATTTCTCTTTTTTTGCACAATATCTACAATGCCTGCGAGGGCTTGATCGGAATGTCGGCGAAAAATGTGGGAATGTACAGTAAATATGCACGGAGCGGGGCGATATTTCAGGAAGACATTTTCAAAAAAGGGAGGGGTGTATGAAATGAAGAACTCTAAATGTGCAAGGGAACATACATCGGATGTGATGTATTGTGTCCTGCGGGTGGCAATCCTGGTATCGGTAATCTTTTTGCTGGTGCCGGCATTGAATCCTGCCAGAATCAGCGGGTTGATTAACCGGAACATGTCGTTGTTCTCTTCCGGATTCTCCTACAGCAATTTGATCTCCGGCTTTGGAAGGGCCTTCAAAAAGGGGTGGGTAGAGCGCGCTACGATGCAGCTGCTTTTTGGATCCTCCCTGGTCGTCTGTCTGGGGGTGTTCGCCGGTGTTGCCGGTGCGTGTATGTCCATCGGCAACATAAAGTTCAAACGGCTGTCAAATCTGTTCATTCTCATCGGAAGTGCGGCATCTCTTCTGGGTATGACCGGAATCTTTAACGCATACGGACAGATCGCTGCAACCTCCAAGCCCAAAAAAGTGGAGCCGATGTTCTCGGGCGCCTTCTGGCCATTTGTTGTAATCCTTCTCATTGTCCTTGTGCTGGCGCTGATTGAAGCGGTGCTGGTGCCGAAGGCGGCCAAGGAAGACAAGTATGAGATGGAATCCAAGTACAAGCTTTTCCTTCTCTTCCTTCCGTTCCTGGCCTTATGCGGTGTGTTTAGCTACCTGCCTCTGTGGGGCTGGAGATATGCGTTCTTTGACTACAAGGTGGGTGATACGCTGAGCATGGATAATTTCGTGGGCCTGAAGTGGTTCACACAGCTGTTCCAGAATGAGGCAACAGTCAAGGATGTTGTACGCGTGCTCAAGAATACGCTCGGAATGAGTGCACTTGGTATCTGTACCAGCTGGATTCCGATGGCATTTGCCATCTTTCTTTCAGAGATCAAAAATGATAAGTTCCGCAGATTTGTGCAGACCTTTACCACAATCCCGAACTTCATCAGCTGGGTTCTGGTTTACGCCATTGCGTTTTGCATTTTCTCCACCGATGGCTTTGTCAGCAGCCTGATGGTGAATGCGGGGATCTGGTCCTCCGGGCAGAACATGCTGATGAGCAGCTCTCATACGTGGCTGAAGATGTGGGCCTGGGGCATGTGGAAGGGTGTTGGCTGGAGCGCCATTATTTACATTGCTGCTATTTCGGGCATCGACCGGCAGCTGTATGAGGCAGCTACGGTGGACGGTGCCGGCAGATTCCAGAGAATGTGGAATATTACGGTTCCGAGTCTGATTCCTACCTTCTGCGTATTGCTGCTGATGTCGGTTGCAAATGTTCTGAGCAACGGCATGGATCAGTATCTGGTATTCGAAAATGCAACCAATACCGACTACGTCATGGTGCTGGATCTGTATGTATATAAGCTGGGTATCGGTCAGGGCATGATCCCGCTCACCACAGTGGTGAGTATGCTCAAGTCCATTGTCAGCGTAGTGTTGCTGTTCGGTGCCAACGGTATTTCGAAGCTG
>CAVBQH010000090.1:0-9297 GCA_963597485.1 Acutalibacteraceae bacterium | reverse complement strand
CTCAGAAAAAAGTTCTGCGTTATTAGGCCAGTTATTTTGCAAACGATGTACTAGGCAAGCGATGCATCGGCAGCTGCACAGAAAGCGGTAGGAAACGCTTAGACCGGCTGCCCCAAGGCTGCAGGAGAGAAGAACACGGATCAGGAGAGTAGGACTTTTACCGGATGATGAAGACACAGTCTATGAAGCAAAATAAGACAACGACCGACCAGGCACGGACGGAAGGAGCACAGGAGCTCCTCCTGAAAAAGCCGCTGCAGATTCTGTATGTGCTGCTCTTAGCCTTGTTGGTGCTGGCGCCGGTGGTTGTTTTTTATGCATTGAAGAGCCACATTGATACAGAGAACTATGAGCAGCGCACGCTTTCGCCATTCCCGTTTTCACAGGAGGCCAAGGACGCAGGGCAGACGACAACCATTGAGACCTTTCCGTCTCAGTTTGAGTCCTGGCTCAATGACCATCTCCCCTTCCGCAATCAGCTGCTGACGCTGTACGGCGCGCTGGAATACCATGTGCTGCATACAACCTCGTCCCAGAGCGTTATTGTGGGAAAGGACGGCTGGCTCTTCTACAAGGGAGCGCAGGTGGCGGATGAGGATCCCATCGGTGACTACATGGGAACAAATCTGTTCACCCAGGAGGAGCTGGAGAAGATTGCGGCGAACTTTACGGCGGCAAGGGATGAGCTGGCCGGGCGCGGCTGCAGCTTTACCATCTACATTGCTCCCAACAAGGAGCGGGTCTACAGTGAGTACATGCCGGATATGTACGGAGAGCCCGCAACGGACAACCGTGCCGTGCAGCTGGTGAATTACCTTACACAGAACACAGACCTGACGGTGATCTGGGGCTATGACGAGATCATGGCTTACCGCGAGCAGAATCCGGACACCGACCTGTATTTTAAGTACGATACCCACTGGAATAATCTGGGTGCCTACATCGGCTGCGAGAAGCTGGTGAATACGCTTGGGTTTGATTTTACTCCGCTGGAATATGTGACCGTGGAGGATCGGCACACGGGAAGCTATGATCTTGCGCGGCTGATTCATCTGGAAAAGCAGCTGACGGACTGCCCGTACTATCTGCTGACCGGATATACACCGCATCCGCTGCAAACGGAGCAGGAGGACGGCGGCAAGGTGCTGCGCTTTACTACGACGGACGGCGCGGCGCCGGGAGGAAAGCTCTTTGTGATCGGGGATTCGTTCTCCACCATGATGTCACCGTATCTGGCTTGTCATTATCAATCCGGCTATACAACGTTTTACTACAATTATTCGCACGGGCAGCTCCTTCGGGAGGAGCCGACGGCAGTGGTTTATGAGACTGTAGAGCGGTACGTCGGCAATATGCTGGACTTCACGCTGGTGGACGGCTATCAGGGGGATCTTACGGAGTAAGCGCATCTGACCGGCTGCATCGAGGATTTGTGAATGCGAGGAAAACGCCGTATGAGCAAAAGGAAAGCCATGCAGCAGTGATTTTGCGATGGGTGTTGAACAGTTACGCAAGTATATTGGAACAACGATAAGGCACATGGGTGCAGGGAGATATAAATGGACAAGGTTGCGGTATTGATTCCGTGCTATAACGAAGAGAAAACCATCATAAAGGTGGTGAGTGATGCCAGGAAGGCACTTCCGGAGGCCGTGATCTACGTATACAACAACAATTCCTCGGATCGGACCGCGGAGCTGGCGGCTGCCGCCGGTGCGGTTGTTCGAAACGAGTACATGCAGGGCAAGGGCAATGTCATCCGCCGCATGTTCCGCGAGATTGACGCGCAGTGCTACATCATGGTGGACGGAGACGATACCTACCCGATGGAGGCAGCACCGGAGATGGTGCAGCTGGTGCTGGAGAAGAATTCCGACATGGTGGTCGGAGACCGACTCTCGTCAACGTATTTTACGGAAAATAAGCGCCCCTTCCACAATTTCGGAAATTCTCTGGTGCGCGGCAGCATCAACCGTCTGTTTGACTGCAGCATCAAGGATATCATGACCGGATATCGCGCGTTCAGCTATGATTTTGTCAAGACCTTTCCGGTGCTCTCACGGGGATTTGAAATTGAGACGGAAATGACCATTCATGCAGTCTACAACAACATGCAGATCGACAATGTAATCGTGGATTACAGGGACCGCCCGGCGGGCAGCACCTCCAAGCTGGATACCTTCGGAGACGGCTTCCGCGTGCTGGGAACGATCTTTAATCTCTACCGGAACTACAAGCCGCTGGGCTTTTACGGGCTTTTGGCACTGCTCCTGGCGGTGGTGTCGGTGGGGTTCTTCATTCCGGTGCTGACCGATTACGTGCATACCGGACTCGTGGCGAAGTTCCCGACGCTGATCGTCTGCGGCTTTGTAATGCTGGCGGCAATTCAGTCTCTGTTCTCCGGACTTATTCTGTCCAACCTGGAGAGAAACAATCGGCGCAGTTTTGAAATGGAGCGCAATCGGCTGCACATTCCGGGAGACTGCTGAGGAATATGCTGATGCAATCCGTGTTTTGCTTGTGAAACATTGCTGTATTGGCCTGCACGGACGGGCTGCTACTGTGAAAAAAGTGTAAACGTCCTCTTCAAAAAGTTGAAGAGGACGTTTGTTTGTAGTAGAGTGAATGAAACACAAGACTATATATTCTGCTTGGCGTATATGCGCATGCATAGTGAAATCAGCCGGGCAAATGTGTTGCATTACAGTGGCAGGTAGTAAACCGGAATTCATTGTGAAAGGAGCAGATGTTATGGCGGAATATTTATCACCTGGCGTGTATGTGGAGGAACTGCCGGCGGGTTCAGCGCCTATGGAGGGTGTCAGCACCAGCACAGCAGGCTTCGTAGGACTGGCTCAGAAAGGCCCGGCTGTGGGCGTTCCGCAGCTTGTTACGAGCCCTGCAGATTTTAAGCGGATGTACGGCGGATATCTTTCCGAAAATGAGTATGGAGAGTATCGGTTCCTGGCATATGCGGTGGATCAGTTCTTTATGAACGGCGGATCCAGAGCGTTCATTGTCAGAGTCGTACCGTCCGATGCACAGTGTGCGAAGGGCAGCAATACGGTATTGGCAATCAGTGCCAAGAATGAAGGTACATGGGGCGATGACATCCGCGTGGTGGTTGCTCCGGCCAGCAAGGCCAGAACGCAGATTCTGGAGATTCTGGACACTGACGCAGGAAAGCGTTACGTCGTGAAGAACGGCGCGGGATTCAACGCCGGAGACATTGTAATGTTCAACGATGGCGAGACGGTTTCCTACAACAGGGTTATCAAGGCCCAGGGCAACATCCTGACACTGGCAGAGGAACTGGATGAGGACGCGGTCGATAAGGGACTCCTTCCTACAAAGGTGCTTACAACCTGCGAGTTCAGCCTGGATGTGCGTTATCACGAGGTTGTGGAGATCTATGACAACCTGAGCCTCAACATCAACGCAGCAAACTTTGTTGAGAAAAAGCTCTCCAAGTCCGATCTGGTCGATGTGGCTTACATCGGCAAGGACGACACAATTGTGCCTCCGTTTGAGCAGATCGCTGGCAAGGATAAAGCCGTAGAAACCCTGATCTTAACCGGCGGCACCAACGGCAGCATAGATGGCGTCACCGCAGCAGATTTTATCGGCGAGGACAGAGGCGCAGGAATGCGCACCGGCATTCAGGCCTTCCTGGATAATGATTCCATTTCCATCCTGTCCGCACCGGGTATCACGGATCCCAACGTGCAGCTGACCCTTGTGGCACAGTGCGAGAATCTCGGCAGCCGTTTTGCAGTGCTTGATATGCCTAAGGATGCCAAGAAGGTGCAGGATCTGATCAATCACAGAAATATCTTTGACTCCAACTATGCGGCTATGTATCATCCGTGGCTGACTGTCTTCGATCCGCTGGATCGCAAGAATATTGCTGTACCTCCGTCAGGCTCTGTGGTTGGCATCTATGCGAGAACCGATAACACCAGAGGTGTTCATAAGGCACCGGCCAACGAAGTTGTTCGCGGCTGCATCGGTCTCGATACAAAATTCAACAAGGGCGAGCAGGATATCCTGAATCCGAAGGGCATCAATCTGATCCGTTCCTTCCCGGGACAGGGCATTCGTGTCTGGGGCGCTAGAACGATCTCTTCCGATCCGCTTTGGAAGTATGTCAACGTGAGACGTCTGTTCATTTTCCTTGAAGAGTCCATTCGTGCCAATACCAACTGGGCTGTATTCGAGCCTAATGATGAGATGCTGTGGGTACGTGTTCAGAGAACCATCAGCGTATTCCTGGAGAATCTCTGGAGAGGCGGATCTCTGGCAGGCGCTTCGCCGGAAGAGGCCTTCTTTGTTAATATCGGTCACGATACTATGACGCAGGATGACATCCAGAACGGCCGTCTGGTGTGCATGATCGGAGTAGCTCCTGTGAAGCCGGCTGAATTCGTCATTTTCCGTCTGTCCCAGAAGACAGCAGACAGTTCAGATGCTGCAGCAGCGTCCGATGAGGGCTGATCGCCTGACACGCAGCACATCCGTTGAATAGTTACCACATCTATGAGTTGGAGGAATTATTATGGCTGGATATCCCAATGCAAAATTCAGATACAAGGTCGAAATCGATGGCATCGAAGCCGGCGGCTTCTCTGAGGTGACAGGCAGCGATATTACAATCGAGCCGATTGAGTACCGCGAAGGCGACATGACGGCAGAGACACCGATGAAGGTGCCGGGCCTCAAAAAGTACGGCAATATTACATTAAAGCAGGGCATGTCGGACAGTAGGGCGATGTACGACTGGCTCTCAGCCGGCGTCCAGGGTGCAGTAGAGCGGAAAACCGTGACGATTACCTTGCTCAACGAGACACAGACGCCCGCCGCATCCTGGCAGGCCATCAACGCCTGGCCGACCAAGTACACGGCACCGGACTTTAACGCAACGGCATCCGAGATTGCGATCGAAACGCTGGAGATCGTACACGAAGGATTGACCAGAATATCATAAAGAATGTTCATGAGATCAGAAGGGGTGAGCCTCTAACGGCCCGCCTCTTCATTGATATCTGACGGTTTGGCAGGAGATTGGAACATGTTTCAAACGGAATTTTCTTTCACGCTTCCGAGAGGCTACGTTGACAGGGACGGTAATTTGCACAAAGAGGGTGTGATGCGGCTCGCAAATGCGGCGGATGAGATCCTTCCGCTGAAGGATTCCAGGGTTCAGCAGAATCCGGGATACCTCACGGTCATCATTCTGGCTCGCGTTATTACGAAGCTGGGGACCCTTCCTGCGGTAGACACGCGCATTATCGAGGGCTTGTTCACACCGGATCTGGCATACCTGCAGGATTTCTATCAGAGGATCAACGCAATGGAGATTCCGGTATATAAGGGGGTCTGCCCGCATTGCGGCAAGGAGGTTGAGATTCCTGTAAATTTTACCGAAGCCGGGGTATAAAGCCGTATTCGTCAGAGAAAATCTATGAGGAAGCCGGCTTTATCGGCTACTACATGCACTGGAGCAGAGAGGAAATTATGTCCTTAAGCCACCAGGAGCGCATCCGCTGGTGCAATGAGATCTCCAAAATAAACCGCAAGCTAAGCAATGAGCCGGAACAGAAGATGCTGATCCCGTAAACGGTCAGGAAACGCCGATTAACCGGACTCTCCCGGAAACGGGTATCTGAAGGCCTCTGCAGCGCGGAAGAGAGGAAAAGATGAGTATATCCAACAGCTTGCTGCTGAACAGCAATTTCATCGTCCATATAGGATCTGCCTCCTTCAGCTTTGCCAGAGTGCGGAATATATCCGAGACCATCGAGGTGGAATCCATCCGGGAAGGCGGGGATAATCAGAACGTACACAGCCTTCTGAAGCAGCGATCGGCGGAGCAAAAGATCGTTTTTGAAAGGGGACTTCTGGCGGATTCGGAAGGCAGCGCGGATTCGGATCTGCGGCCCGGCGCGGTTGTCAGTAATGTACAGATCCTTGTGATGAATCATGGTACTGTGAAGAAGAATTATTATTTCGACAGGGGATTGGTTACCAAGTGGGAGCTCTCCGGTCTGGACGCCATGGAGGGTCATGCAATCTATCGAACGATTGAAATTACGCACAGCGGGCTTCATGAAGGACAGACCTCCTAGGACATGCAGCAATGAGATTTGAGATAAAAGCAAGGCAGATCAGCCATTTGGGGCCGATGCCGGTGATCACCAGATATCAGATACCGCGGGAAGGATTGCAGGCGAGCAGCGCCTTTGCCGATGCGATCATTGCGAAGTATACGGCTTCAGAAGGGCTGAACCTGCCTTCTGCCGCCTTTGTATATCCGGAGAACGCCTCTGACGCTGCAGAGACGATGGACCGCCTGTCCGCGCAGCTGATCACGCTGAACCGAATTCGCGTGCAGATGAATGTTTACAATCAGCGCTGGCTCCATCAGTTTGCCTTGTCCTTGCATTCCAGCTGCCGGATGCTGCTGCGGCAGCTGAATATCAGCGGCAGTGCCTTCCCTGGCACGGTTTCGCAGGCTTCTGTGCGTGAACTGGAGCATGTCCTGCGAGGGCTTGGCGAGAATAAGACAGAGACTACGCAGGAAGAGACCATTCTTCGCATTCTAACAGCTGCCTCCCGGGGAAACGGAGCTCGGGAGCGGTATATGTCCCGGCTTTACATGCGCCTTCAGGAAATCGGACAAGGAGCCGGAGAAAGCCGGCAGGAGCTGCTATACCGGGCAGGAACGGAGCTTCTCCTGCTGAAGGACCCGGGGAGTGCATCCAGGTCCGTGGGAAATGGATGGGCGTTGGAGGCTGCGCGGCAGTTTTTCTGGCGGGTGCAAAGGGCACCGGAGCAGGAACGAAAGCTTCTGCTCCAGGCGAGCGGATATGGGACCATCGTATCGCTGGAGAGAGCACTCCAGTCCATGAACAGTTCGCAGTTCCGGCGTTTTTCCATTGAGCTTGTAGAAAGGATGGGACAGGTATCGGAGCTGTCAGGGGTGTCGGAATCCCTGCGATCGGACAAGCGCTTTGCTGGTATCGAGGAGCAGATCGAGCAGATTTCTCCGGCGGAATGGACAGCGCTGACGGAGCTGCTGGAGAAGGAAGGCTACTTTTTCACAGACGATGAAATCGTTACGCTAAGCGGTGAAGATATTCCCGCGCTGGCCTCCGAGCAGGCCCGTCAGTTGTTCTGGCGCATTCAGCGGGCTCCGGAGCAGGAAAGGCAATTCTTTTTAGAGGCGGGCGGCTTTTCATCCATGGAAGCACTTGGAAAGGCGTTAAAGACCATGGATGATGTCACCTTCCGTCGGTTTTCGGCTCAGATTCTGGAAAAGCTGCATGCCTTTGCCGGCAAGCCGGAACAAGCCGCGGCCGTGTCTGGACAGGCACTGAACCTCAGCACTTCACAGCCACAGGGTGTTGATGCTGTACAGATACCAGGCAGCACCGCAAAGGCACAGAACGCCGATGCAGTACTGATAAAGAGTTTCGATGCCTTGCTGACACAGGATTCGGATGCAGAGGACAGACTCCAAACCCAAAAACAGATATTCCTGAAGCACCTCCACGGCGGAAGTGAGACCGCAAGAGTCCTGGAAAGGGCGCTGCGTACGGTGACGGAGCAGCACCAGATTCTGACGGAGAATACACAGATCTATGACCTACTGTCCGAGTCTGTTCTGAACATGACGATGTCTGACTGGCGAGGTTTCCGGACAGAAATTATGAACATGAGGGAGTTGGAGCTCCCCGGAGGAGTTGACTTCTCGTTCCTGCAGACCAAAGGCGATGCAACGGCGGCAGGTACCTTGGCACCGGATAACGAAAAGGCGGACATGACGCTCTTCCAGAATGGCCGTGCTGCTGGCAGGGAGATTTCTGCGCAGGAGAGTACGGATGAGGGACGCCGGGAAAAGACTGCGCAGCAGCTGCGCATCGAAGAAGGAATCCGAATGTCCAGGGAGAAGACGCAGCTGATCCGAGAGCTCCGAGTCTTGAGCCGTATGCCGGACAGCTCTATACGCACTGTAGAACGATTCCTGCGGGAGAATACCCTACTACGTGAATCCGCTCCGGCTAAAGAAGGAACGAGCTATTACCAGAAGCTTACGGCGAAGGAACGGGTAAACTGGAGGGCCTTTATTGCAGACCTTCTGTCTGCCCCGGACGGATCCGGAGCGGCCAGTATTCCGACGGAGCAGGTGTTTTACCGGATTCATACAAGGCCGGGAGGAGCGATGCTGGCGCTGCTCCAGGGAAACGAAGGTGCCAGCGAGGCTTCCGGGAGCAGCGCCGGGGGCGTTGCATTGAGTGTTGTTGAAAAACTCCGTGAAGGACGCGTTGTAACCGGGGAGCAGCCGGCACAGAAAACAGCTGCCACGGCGGGCAATTCTGGTACATTCTCCTATCTGCTGCAGAGGACAGTGGCCGCGGATGCACGAAGCGCGGCAGGAGACCGTGTGGATTCTGTGAGCGGCGGACCGGATATGGAGCACGTACCGGCGCAGCAGAATGCAGGCCTTGTGAACGATGGTCCGGATATGGAGCTTGCGCCGGCGGACCTGGAGGTGCCTCATAAGGCACAGACGCCGGAGGCTGGGACCAGTACGCCGAACAGGGTGGGTGGGGAGGAGCACTCTGCGTCGTCCTACCGGGATATCGAATTTGAAACCACATCCTATCATACACAAGAGCACACAGTTCACGAAGCTGCCGCAGAGCTGGGCGATGTCGTGAAACGGTTGGATCAGCAGCAAAGAGAGATCGAGCGCCTTCGCAGCACGCAGCAGAGATTGGCGGAACACAATGTATCCAGAGAGATTCTGAAAAAGCTGGATGAACGGGTACAGATGGAACGCCTGAGAGGAGGACGATAGGCCCATGGGCTCCATGACATCACTGAAAAAAGGAAAAATCAGCATCTGCGATGAAAGCGGATCACCCAAGGACAGTGTCAGCTTCACCTTTAATCCGTCCTCCTATACGATCTCATCCCGGCCAAGCTACCGGGATGTACGGCATCTGATGCAGGATACCGAGCGCAAGGAGTTCCTCGGAGGCGTCATCCGCACGATGGAGGTGACGCTGATCTTCGATTCGTTCAGCGACAACGATCTGTTTCCGGAATCAGAGATGCAGTCCGTCAAAAATCTGACGGAAGGCGTGGAAAACCGGCTGAAGCCGATTACCGACAAGCTCAAGAAGCTGGAGCAGGCGGCACACGTTGCCGGAGAATTGCACAGACCGCCGACGGTGATCTTTTCCTGGGGCAATCTGAATTTTAAGGGCGTGATTACAGGGTACAGCGTCGAAT
>CAVBQH010000089.1:0-9316 GCA_963597485.1 Acutalibacteraceae bacterium | reverse complement strand
AACATCACGTTGATACCGGAAACCTGCGCAACAGCGTTACATATAAGGTAGACGAAAAGGAGCCTGTTCCGTTTCTGACGGTCTCCGTGCATTCATCGAACAGCAACGAGAATGTGAATTCCATGGGCGGCATCATGTCGCCCGTGGACCGTTCGCGGTCAGCAAATGCTGATCGATGGATGGATCGCTCTTATCGCTCCCTACTTTTTCACCGGCTGCTGCGTAGTAACGAGCGCAGCTCCCAGCTTCCTCTTCTTCGAAAAGTCGCGGGCATTCTCCATTGTAACAGTCGCAATTGCCTGCAGGGCCTCACGTGTAAAGAAAGCCTGATGAGAGGTGATGACAACCTGAGGGAACATCAGCAGTCTGCCTGTAATATCATTGGTTACGATATCATCTGACAAATCCGTATAGACATTGGTATCTTCGCCCTCATAAACATCCAGTGCTACTGCATGGAACTTGCCGTTTTTTAAGGCGTCAATCAAATCTTCTGCATTGATCAGGCCGCCCCTTGCGGTATTAACCAACATGACGTTTTGCTTCATCATGTCGATGGAATCCTTATTGATCAGGTGATAGGTGCCATTTTCGCCCATGATAAGAGGAGCATGTAAAGAAATCAAATCTGCCTTTTTGAACAGCTCCTCCTTGCTCACATAGGTAAGAAGACCGCTTTCCTCAAGCTCCTTATTAGGATAAGCATCCCAGCCGAGCACCTTCATCCCATAGCCCTTACAGATATTGGCCATGCAAACACCGATCTTGCCGGTGCCAATAATCCCTGCAACCTTGTTGTGCAAATCAACACCAAGCAGGCCGTTTAAAACAAAGTTATTGTCCTTAATTCGGCTATAGGCCTTATGCAGCCTTCTGTTGGCCATTTGAATGATTGCCATTGCATGCTCAGCAACCGCATAAGGGGAATAGGCAGGAACTCGCAATACGGTAATGCCATATTTGTCACAAGACTTGACATCAACATTATTAAAGCCTGCACAACGGAGCAGAATCAGATTGATATCATACTCGTATAGCTTTCGGACAATCTCTTCGCCGCATTCATCGTTAACAAAGATACATATCGCCTCAAAACCCTTTGCTAGGGAAACTGTTTGGCTTGTTAATCGAACATCAAAATAGGTGATATCTACATTATAGGTACCGGGGCCTTTGTCCTCGGCCAGCTCTGCAAAGAAGACTTTGTCATAATTCTTGGTGCCAAAAAAAGCGACCCTTAAGGGGCGCGGAGTATCCTCGCGATTAAATTTGTTGTCCAGAACAAATTTGATCTTTTCGAATGCCAAAACCTCGTCTTCGCCGTCGACATCGATCTTTATCTGTTCGTTTTGCCTGCAGCCCAGAGAAAGAATTGCCGTAACGTTTTTGCCATCGACCGTCTGATCTCCCTTGGTAATGGAAACGGTGCTTACAAAATTGCTGCAGCCTTGGGCGAACAGCGCTGCCGGACGCGCATGAATGCCATCTTTATCCTTTACGGTATACGTGAAGCTGATCATAATATGTCCTCCTTGAAAGCACTATGGATCCTAAAGTTCTTTTGGCCCCAACACCATCCCCATTATACCGCAGGACGCAAGAGCCTGAAAAAATGGCGCAGTTATATTTTTTTGGCTCTGAACAGTTGCTGATTTTCAAGTTACAGATTCGGAAGTTCATTGACGCGTTTAGGCAGAATTGTTATAATTTCCAACGTAGGTGCGCAATATTATGGAAACTATGACAAATTGTGCATGGCGTACCGGGAAAGAGAGGAAAAGGTTACTATGAAGAATGTAGTTGTTGGTCAGTCCGGCGGCCCTACAGCCGTTATCAACTCCTCCATCGCAGGAGTGTATGCAGGCGCGAAGGCAGCGGGAGCCGAGCATGTATACGGCATGATTCATGGAATTGAAGGATTTCTGCAGGACAAGCTGGTGGATCTGGACAAGTATCTTGCAGACCCCATGGGAATCGAGCTCTTAAAGAGAACCCCCTCTGCGTTCCTGGGTTCCTGCCGTTTCAAGATGCCGAAGATTGAGGGTCATGAGGACGTTTACGAGAACGTTTTCAAGATCATGGAAGAGCATGAGATCGACACCCTGTTCTATGCAGGCGGCAATGACTCCATGGATACGGTGAAGATGCTCAGTGACTATGCTAAGGAGCACGGCAAGCCGCAGCTGTTCATGGGCGTTCCCAAGACCATTGACAATGACCTTCCGGTTACGGATCATTGCCCGGGATATGGCTCCGCTGCTAAATACATCGCAACGACCATGAAGGAAATCATTCGGGATAACGAGTCCTTCGGAGCAGCAAAGCCCACCATCGTAATTGCGGAGATTATGGGACGTGATGCCGGCTGGCTTACGGCAGCAGCTGCGCTTGCAAAGGGAGATGACTGCAGCGGCGTAGACGGCATCTATCTTCCGGAGCGCGTATTTGATGTAGATAAGTTCCTGGATAAGCTGGACCATCTTTCCAAGACCAAGAGGTCCGTTGTAGTTGCAGTATCGGAAGGTCTGAAGCTGGCGGACGGACGCTATGCGTGCGAGCTGGGTGAGGCTTCTGATAAGGTCGATGCTTTCGGACACAAGCAGCTCTCCGGTACTGCGACAGCACTTTGCAAGCTGGTTGCAGAGCGAACCGGCTGCAAGACAAGAGCCATCGAGTTCTCTACGATGCAAAGAGCAGCTACGCATGTAGCATCTCTGACGGATATTGAAGAGGCATTTACGGCCGGCAGCATGGCCGCAGAGGCAGCTTCTAAGGGCGAGACGGCGAAGATGGTGATCTTCGAGAGAGTCAACAAGGAAGGCGAGCCGTATCGCATCGGTTTCTCGAAGTTCGACATTCACCAGATTGCAAACGGTGTTAAGAACGTTCCGCAGGAGTGGATCAACGAGGAAGGCGATGACATGAAGCAGGAATATCTGGATTATGCACGTCCGCTGATTCAGGGTGAGCTGCTTCCCTTCTGGGTAAACGGTACGCCGCGTCACCTGGTGATGGAGGAGCTGCAGGAGTTCTGAGTTACACGAATGCTCGAGGATTGCGAGAACGCGTAGTGCGCAGCAATTCGGATATGATAGTGGGGCTAAAGACTTTTACTCCGATATCAGTTATGTGTGAGATAGCATTTCGAATTTGCCGGAAGGGATACATCCTTTCGGCAAATTTTAGGGCACAATCGGAAACGTTACCGGAAACATTTCCGGAAATGAACATAAACACGAGCCGGTTTTCACCGGAGAAAAAAAGCGCTATGATGAGGCAGGGTATGAGCAAAGGAGAGAGCCAATGAGATCACAGCACACCAACATGCAAAGAGACATTCTGGCACTGAATATGGAGCAGCAGCTTCAGGATATTGCACTGGAGCGGTGCGGCAAGACGATTGCAGCCTGCAGTAATCAGGAGCTTTATTACGTGCTATTGGATTATTGCAAGCGGCTTCTGGCTGTTACGGAACGAAATGTCGGTGAGAAGAAGGTATACTACATATCCGCAGAATTCCTGATCGGCAAGCTTTTGTCTAACAATCTGATCAATCTGAAGGTTTACGACAGGATGAATGAAATCCTGGAGAAAAACGGCAAGCGTCTTGCAGATATTGAAGAGGCAGAACCGGAACCGTCCCTTGGCAATGGCGGTCTTGGACGGCTGTCTGCTTGTTTTTTGGATTCCATTGCGACGCTTGGACTGCCGGGTGAGGGACTTGGACTGAACTATCATTATGGACTGTTTCATCAGGTGCTTGATGATCATCTTCAGAAGGCCGAAAAGGACCCTTGGATTGAGGATGACTCTTGGGAAGTAAAAAGCGATGTTTCCTTTGACATTTACTTTGGGAAGCGGAAGGTGACCTCCCATATGTATGACATTGACGTCATTGGATACGATGCCGGGGTGAATAAGCTGCGACTCTTTGATGTTGATACGGTGGATGACTCACTGGTGGAAGAGGGTATCACCTTTGACAAGGATGAAATTGAGAAGAATCTGACGCTGTTCCTGTATCCGGACGATTCGGATGAAAAGGGACGTCTTCTGCGGATATACCAGCAGTATTTCATGGTGAGCAATGCGGCCCAGTGGATTCTCCACGAGATGAAGGCCAAGCAGTACGACCTGCGCCGCCTCTATGACCATGCGGTGATACAGATCAATGACACGCATCCGACGATGGTGATTCCGGAGCTGATCCGAATCCTCACAGAGGACAAGGCAATGTCCATGAACGAGGCCATCGAAGTGGTTTCGAAGACCTGTGCATACACCAACCATACCATTCTCGCTGAGGCTCTGGAAACCTGGCCAATGGAATATATGGAAAAGGTGGTTCCGCAGCTGGTTCCGATCATTAAGGAGCTGGACCGGCGCGTACGCAAGCGCTACAGCGACCCGGATGTGCAGATTATTGATGAGCAAAACCGCGTACACATGGCATTCATCGATATCCATTACGGCTTTTCAGTCAACGGTGTAGCAGCCATTCATACGCAGATTCTCAAGGATACCGAGCTGCATAAATTCTATGAGCTGTACCCGGAGAAATTTAATAACAAGACCAACGGAATTACCTTCCGGCGTTGGCTGCTATCCTGCAATCATCCCTTGTCCAATCTTCTGTCAAGAACGATTTCGGATGCGTTTAAGAAGGATGCATTGCGACTGGAGGATCTTCTGCAGTACAGGGAGGATGAGGAGATCTTAGAGCAGCTGGACCAGATTAAGCAGAACAACAAGTGGGTGCTCGCAGCCTATATTAAGGAGCACGAGAATGTGGAGCTGGATCCGAACGGTATTTTTGACATACAGATCAAGCGTCTGCACGAGTACAAGCGCCAGCAGATGAATGCGCTGTATATCATTCACAAGTATCTGGAAATTAAAGGAGGCAAAAAACCGCAGCGACCGATCAATTTCATATTCGGAGCGAAGGCAGCCCCTGCCTATATCATTGCACAGGACATTATCCATCTGCTTCTGGTGCTGCAGGATATCATTAATAACGATCCGGATGTGAATCCGTACATGCATCTGGTGTTCGTGACGAATTACAATGTAACCTATGCGGAGAAGCTGATTCCTGCATGTGACATTTCGGAGCAGATTTCGCTGGCCTCCAAGGAGGCGTCCGGTACATCCAACATGAAGTTCATGCTCAACGGAGCGGTGACCTTGGGAACAGCAGACGGAGCGAATGTCGAGATTCAGCAGCTGGTTGGAGATGACAATATTTACATGTTCGGTGTTGATTCCGAGACAGTCATTGCGCATTATAAGGATGCGGATTATGTGTCCAAAGATTATTACGAAAAGAGCCCTGTCATCAAAGAGGCGGTTGATTTCATCGTAGGTAAGCAGTGCATGACACTGGGACACAAGGAGAATCTGGAAAGACTCTATAACGATATTCTTGGCAAGGACTGGTTTATGGCACTGATTGATCTGGAGGATTATATCCGCGTAAAGGATCAGATGATTGCGGATTATGAAGACAGAAAGCGGTGGAATCAGATGAGCCTGGTGAACATTGCCAAGGCAGGCTTCTTCTCCAGCGATCGTACGATTGAGGAGTACAACCGCGATATTTGGAGACTGGGCTGATGGATTTGTTCGAGTACATGCGGCAGCAGCAAACCGAAAAGGAAGCACCTCTGGCGGCCAGACTCCGCCCAAGGAGCCTCGATGAGGTGGTGGGGCAGCAGCACATCATTGGCAAGGACAAGCTGTTGTACCGCGCGATAATGGCAGACAAGCTGGGGAGCATTATTTTCTATGGACCGCCCGGAACGGGGAAGACGACGCTGGCGAAGGTGATCGCCAATACAACCTCGGCAGAATTTTGCCAAATCAATGCAACCTCTGCCGGTAAAAAGGACATGGAAGAGGTTGTGGCGTCGGCTAAAAACCGCCTTGGCGGCTATGGAAAGAAGACCATCCTATTCATTGATGAGATTCACCGCTTCAATAAAGGGCAGCAGGATTACCTGCTGCCTTTTGTGGAGGACGGAACCATTACGCTCATCGGAGCAACAACGGAGAATCCTTATTTTGAAGTAAACAGCGCCTTGATTTCCAGATCGATGATCTTTGAACTAAAGCCGCTGCAGGCCGAGGATATCCGAACACTGTTGATCCGAGCGGTAACAGACAGCGAACGAGGCATGGGAAGCTATCACGCATGCATTGACGAGGATGCACTGACATTCCTGGCGGATGTATCGGGCGGGGATGCCCGGCGTGCGCTGAATGCGGTGGAGCTGGGAATTCTGACGACAGCTCGTTCTGAAGACGGGATCATCCACATTACACTGGACGTAGCAAGAGAGTGCATTCAGAAACGTGTTGCGCGATATGACAAAAAAGGTGATAATCACTACGATACGATTTCGGCGTTTATTAAGAGTATGCGGGGATCGGACCCGGACGCGGCGGTGTATTATCTTGCCCGAATGATCGAGGCGGGTGAGGAACCGGAGTTCATTGCCAGACGGATTATGATCTGTGCATCGGAGGATGTCGGAAATGCAGATCCGAATGCACTTCAGGTGGCAACGATGGCCAGTCTTGCGGCGGAGCGCATCGGGTTTCCGGAGGCGCAGATTATCCTTGCGCAGGCAGCGGAGTACGTTGCGACTGCGCCGAAATCCAATACGGCATGCGAGTCCGTTATGGCGGCACGGAGATTGGTGCAGGAAACCGGAGATGTACCGATTCCGCCGTACCTGCAGGATGCTCATTACCGGGCAGCTTCCAAGCTCGGCCGCGGCATCGGATATGAGTATGCGCACAGCTATGAGGGACATTATGCGGGGCAGCCCTGCCTTCCGGAGCCCCTTCGGGATCAGGCGTTGTATCAGCCCTCGGAGAATGGGTATGAGCGTACAATTCGCGCACATATGAGCGCACTGACGGGAGATTCGAGGTATTCCGAGAAGGAATCGCTGCTGCCAAGAGATAAGACAGAAGATAAGATTTGAGACACTGCCTGGTATCATCAAATACAACATGAGGAGGAACGCTATGGCGACGAATGCAGAGAAGGCACTGGAGCTTCACAGAGAGTGGAAGGGAAAGATTTCCACGCAGTCGAAGTGCGAGGTGAAGACAAGAGAGGATCTGGCGCTGGCATATACGCCTGGCGTTGCAGAGCCCTGCAAGGTGATTCATGAGGATGTCAAGGAAGCGTATACCTACACGTTGAAGCAGAATACCATTGCCGTCGTCAGTGACGGTTCGGCAGTGCTGGGTCTTGGCAATATCGGGCCGGAGGCAGCTATGCCGGTGATGGAAGGAAAGTCCGTTCTTTTTAAGGAGTTTGGCGGCGTCAACGCATTTCCGATCTGCTTAAAGACGCAGGATGTGGATGAGATTGTAGAGACCGTTCAGCGCCTGGAGCCGACCTTTGGCGGCATCAATCTGGAGGATATCAGCGCACCGCGGTGCTTTGAAATTGAGCGTCGGCTGAAGGAAACCATGAACATTCCGGTATTCCATGATGATCAGCATGGGACAGCGATTATTGTTCTGGCGGGTATTATCAACTCTCTGCGGCTTACCGGCAAGAAGAAGGAAGAGTGCCGCATTGTGGTGAACGGTTCCGGTGCTGCCGGCATTGCCATCAGCAAGCTTCTTTTGAGCTATGGATTTCAGCACCTTATTCTGTGTGATTCAAAGGGAATCATCAGCAAGGATCGGGAGAAGCTGAACTGGATCAAGAAGGAAATGCTGGAGGTCACCAATCTGGAGAATCAGACAGGGACACTGGCCGATGCGTTGAATGGCGCCGATATTTTTATTGGCGTGAGTGCACCGGGAAGTGTGACACCCGAGATGGTTCGAACGATGAATACCGATGCCATTCTTTTTGCTATGGCTAATCCGGTACCGGAGATTATGCCGGATCTTGCGAAAGAGGCAGGAGCGAGAATTGTCGGAACGGGCCGAAGTGATTTCCCGAATCAGGTCAACAACGTGCTGGTGTTCCCCGGAATTTTCAAGGGGGCCCTGGAGGGAAAGGCACGGCAGATCACCGAGGAAATGAAGCTTGCCGCAGCCAAGGCGCTGGCAGAAATTGTAACAGACGAGGAGCTTAGCGAAGATTTTATTCTTCCGGAAGCGTTTAATCCGAAGGTTGCGGAAGTGGTTTCCGAAGCCGTTCGCAGCAATATTAAAGAGGACAACAGATTGTTCTGATGGAACCGGTTGCAATCTATAAATTAATCATTTTATATATGCTGGACCGCGCGGGTGGCGAGATTGCCATGCCGCGCACCAGCACTTTTCTGATTGAAAACGGATACGCTGCTAATTTTGAAACACTCCTTCAAACCTATGAGGAGATTGCAAAAAACGGCTTTGTGACAGAAAAGAGTATGGGCGGGAAAACCTTTCTGCAGATTACGGAGGAGGGTGAGGAGACGCTGGGCTTTTTTGCCAGCCAGCTTTCTGACAGCATCAAGCAGCAGATTCGGAACTATCTGCGTGATATCGGGCGAGAGCTTACAAATGAAGAGGCAATTCTCGGCGAATATTATCGTTCAACCTATGATGATTACACGGCGCGTTTGGTTGTTAAAGAAAATGGACACCCGATTGTGTCCATTGACCTGTCTGTTCCGGATGAAGATACAGCCAAAAAGGCAGTTTCCGAATGGAAAAATAAAAGCAGCGAGATCTACCAGAAGCTGCTGGAAACACTTTTGGGATAGAATGGCGTATTGACAAGCGGTTTTCGGAATCGCTACAATAAACATATATGTATCAGGACGATCTGTTTCATTGGATCATATCTAAGCCGCTGTCTGGCGGTGTCGTGCAGCTTTTCATAAAGAAAATGGCTAAGGCGTGAAGCGCCTCTGGCCAGCCGCATTGGAGTTTTCCGAGGGAAAATCAAGATGGGGCGGAACAACTACCACAGTTTTACTAAGGAACAAGAGAATGAGAATGACAAAGGAAATGTATGAGTCATTGCAGGTGAAAGACCTGAAGTCGATTGCAGAGGACAGAGGAATGAATGTCCCTGCCAGAACCAGAAAAGAGAAGCTGGTAGAGATGCTTCTGGAACTGGATCAGGCAGAGGATGAGAAGGTCCTTGCGGAGCGCAGGAGACAGGCAGAGGCAGCTGCTGCTAACGAGAGTGCAGGCGCTGCTAAGGGGGCCGGAAATGATGCTCCAGCGATGCAGGAAAAGAGCACGCAGGAAGAAACTCCTGCACAGCAAAAGAGAAGGAAGGGCTCTCGCAGACGCCCGGATGCGTCTGATGAGACGGAGCATTCGCAGAATGAGACGGCCGAATCCGGTA
>CAVBQH010000088.1:0-9379 GCA_963597485.1 Acutalibacteraceae bacterium | reverse complement strand
GCCAGACCCGCTGCGAAGGTCACGGCGTGCTCCTCTGCAATTCCCGCGTCAAAAAAGCGGTGCGGATAAATGTTATGGAAGCGCTTTAATCCGGTCCCGTCCTCCATGGCTGCCGTGATGGCCACCACCTTTTCGTCGCGCTGTCCCATCTTCACCATGACCGTGGAAAAGATATCCGTATAGCTGACCTTGCTGGACTTTTTCAGAAGTCCGGATTCAATCTCAAAGGGCGCTGTTCCGTGGAACCTTGCCGGATGATTCTCTGCCGGCGTATACCCCTCGCCCTTTTTAGTCATCACATGTACCACAACGGCCTTGCGGATGTGCTTGGCCTGCTCGATGGCTGCCTGCACAGCCAGCGGATCCATGCCGTCAATGGGTCCCAGGTACGTAATGCCCAGGTTCTCAAAGAGCATCCCCGGGAGGAACATGGACTTTAACCGGTTCTTGGTCCTGCGGATCTTCTCCACCATCTCCGGACTCTTGTCCTTTAATGAGTAGTAGACCTTATCGCGAAGATCCAGATACGAATTCGATGTGCGGATGCGCTCTAAGTACCTGGACATTCCGCCGACGTTCTCCGAGATAGACCGGTTGTTGTCGTTGAGCACGATGATAAAATTCGTATCCAGCCGTGCCGCATTGTTGAGTCCCTCGTAGGCAAGACCGCCAGTCAGAGCGCCGTCGCCGATGACAGAAACAATGGTGCTGTCCTCTCCCTTTAAATCCCTGGCTTTTACATAGCCGATGCCGGCAGAGATGGACGTAGACGCATGGCCGGTGTCAAATGCATCACAATCGCTTTCCCGGCGCCGCGGAAACCCTGCCATACCGCCATACTGGCGAAGCGTATCGAAGTCATTTTTGCGTCCCGTCAGGATCTTGTGCGTATAGGACTGATGTCCAACGTCCCAGATGATCTTGTCCTTTGGAAGATCCAGTGCCAGGTGCAGTCCCATGGTAAGCTCCACGGTTCCGAGATTGCTGGCAAGGTGTCCCCCGGTGACACTTACCTTCTCGATCAGAAAGCTGCGGATCTCCTGTGCAAGCTCGGCATATCCTTCCCTGGGAATGCTCTTAATATCTCCGTTCTGATTGATTTGCTCCAGATAATTACTCACGTTTTCTCCTATGCCCCTGGCCCCATGCAGAAACCTCATTACCGTGCACGTGCCGGAAAATTCAGTTAGCTCCGCCAGGACCCGTCGCTGACTGAATTTACTTCCTATTTCGTTCTAGTCATCAGCTGCTCCACCAGCGCCTTTAAGAACGGATTCTGCACGGAAAGTCCATCCATTGCTGCAAGCGCATGCTCCGTCAGCTCCCGGACTCTTTGTGCCGACGCCTCCAGACCGTTCATCGTAACATAGGTAGCCTTTCCCTCCAGGGCATCCTTGCCGATGCTCTTGCCAAGCTCCTCTTTGCTTCCGGTCACGTCCAGGATGTCGTCCTGGATCTGAAACGCCAGCCCTATGTCCTCTGCGATGACACCCAGCGCGGCAATATCCGCCTCCGGTGCCCCGGCAAGGATCGCACCGATTTGAAAGCCCGATTCAATCATGCAGGCCGTTTTATGCTTGTGGATGTAGTGCAGAAGCTCCGGTGTCAGACTCTTTGAATCCAGATCCGTCATGATATCCGCACACTGTCCGCCCACCATTCCGAAGACACCGGCATTGCGGGCAAGAAGCCGCAGTGCCCTTGTGACGCGGTCCTTTTCCTCTTCGTTTCCGGCAGCATCATATGCACCAAGAGCCGTTTCAAAAGCCAAATTCAGAAGACCGTCCCCGGCGATTACTGCCATGCCCTCACCGTAAACCGCCCAGGTTGTCTTTTGACCTCTTCGGTATTCATCATTATCCATGGAGGGAAGATCATCGTGCACCAGCGAATAGGTATGAATCATCTCCAGCGCCGCCATAAACGGACGGCACAGCTCCTCTCTGCCGCCGTACATTGCGGATGTCTCGGACAAAAACAGCGGCCGTAGCCGCTTGCCGCCGACCCGCACCGAGTAATTCATAGCCTCGATGACAACCTTAGCGCCGCCCTCCTTTGCAGGAAGAAAGCTTTCAATCACACGCTCAGTGTCTTCTGTTTTGGCCTTTAATGCGGTCTGAAATTCCTGCTCTGTCATACGTATTCCTCCGTGGTGCCGTCGTCGCTTAGCTTCTGCACCTTTTTCTCCACCTGATCAATGCGGCCGCTGCAGTAGCGAAGAAGCTGCATTCCCTTTTCATAGTTCTCGAAGGATTTCTCCAGCGACGTATCCTCCTGTTCCATTTCGCCAAGGAGCATGCGGATCTCGCCGAATGCCGCCTCGATGGAAAGGTCCTTTCCTTCTTCATCCACGAACTTTTTCTGTGCCATATACACCCTCCTCCGCTTCGATTTCTCTCACATCAGCATGCACGCAGCCATCCCGCAGCCGGATACGCAGAGCATCCCCCGGCCGGAGCCCTTCCACGCCGGCAACCGGTTTGCCCGCCGCGTCGGTAAGAAAACCGTAGCCCCCTGAAAGCCTTGCCGCCGGTGACATTCGCTCCAATCCGGCCGCCGCCAGCGCCAGCTCGTGCCGGGAGTGCTCCAGGCAGCGCTCCATCGCATTCTGCAGATCCTTTCGAAGGCGAAGCTCCTGCCGGCTTCTTACAATTCTTTCCTGCATGCACCGGGTAAGCTCTGCAGAAAGTGCAAGCCCCCCCCTGCACTTTTCCAGACGTTTCCAAAACACATCCGTCAGATGCCGCTCCAGCTCGTCTCTTACCATTTTCTGCGTCGCCAGCTGCATCTTCGGCGAGCGGCGTTCCAGACTCTGCTCGAAGTCTCTGCACAGCCTTCGGCAGCTATCCAGTCTTCCCAGCATCGCCGCACGCAGATCTGCCTTCTGCTGCAGAAGATCTGACTGAAACTGATTCCAGTCAAACACCGCCAGCTCCGCCGCAGCCGACGGCGTCGGCGCACGCAGATCCGCCACGTAATCCGTAATAACGGTATCCACCTCATGCCCAACGGCTGAGATGATCGGCGTCCTGCACTCAAAGACCGCCTGTGCCACCGCTTCCTCATTGAACGCCCACAGATCCTCAATGGATCCGCCGCCGCGCCCGACAATGATCACATCCACACCAGAACGGTCCAGAAGACGAATGCCGCAGATGATGCTCTCCGGTGCCTGGTCTCCCTGGACAATGGCCGGATACAGTACGATCTCGACATAGGGATTGCGCCTTTTGGCAATCTGAATGATATCCCGAACGGCTGCCCCGGTCGGTGCGGTTACAACGCCCAGCCGCCGGATGTAACGCGGAATGGGCTGTTTATACTCCTCCGCGAACATCCCCATCTCCTCAAGCTTCTTCTTGAGGAGCTCATAGCGCTCATTCAAAAGCCCGACGCCGTCCCTGACAATCTGCTCGGCGTAGAGCTGATATTTACCCTGACGTTCAAAGACGCGAACCGAGCCGGTGATCACCACCGCGTCCCCTTCTGTCATACGAAAAGAAAGGCCTCCAAGCCGTTTTCCTGCATACATCATGCAGGAAAGCGTACCGGAGGCATCCTTCAATGTAAAATAAATATGTCCGGACGAGTGATATGTGCAGTTACTGACCTCTCCCCGCACGGTAATCCGGCGAAGCAGATAGTCTTCCGCAAACATCCGCGCAACATACGCATTCACCTGTCCAACCGTGTAAACTGATCCGGCTGCCATTTGTACTCTCCATACGCGACGATTCCGTATTACACAGAAGCGCCTCTCCAGGCGCACTCCGGGTACGAATGCTCCGATACGGCTGTCCGCTCCTATTGGTCCTTCTTGGCAAAGCTTGCCAAAACGCCGTTTACGAATACGCCGGAGTTCTCTGCGCCGAACTTCTTCGCAAGCTCTACAGCCTCCGAAATGGCAACGCCCGCCGGCACATCCTCATCCCAAAGAATCTCATACACGCCCAGCCGCAGAATCGCCAGCTCCACGCGCCCCACGCGCTCCAGCGTCCAGCCGCGCATCTTCGACGCAAGCATCTCATCAATCTCCGGGCAGCGCTCCAGAATGCGGTTCACCTTCTGCGAGATATACGTCTTGTCCCTCTCGGTGAATTCCATATCCCCGCTGTCAAAATACATCTCTTCCTGGCCGGGCATTTCGGATGCGTCATTGAATTCCGCACGGAACAAAATTTTAAAGACCTGTTCTCTCTGGATTGTTCTCTTCATGCCTCCGGATTGCCCTCCTCCGGCATTTGAATTCCGGCAATGCGGACATTCACGTCCTCTACACGAAGACCGGTCATATTCTCCACCGACTGACGAACTCTTGTCTGCACCTTGCTGCAGGTCACCGGAATATTGAAGCCGTAATCCATGATCAGAGACAGATCTGCTCTTACATTGCCGTTCTCAAGTTCAACCTTCACACCCATGGCCGGGCGCTTCATGCCCGCCTTCTTCAGGAAGCCGTCACCGGCATTTCCTGCGAGTCCTGCCACGCCGTCCACTTCCTTGGCCGCATAGGCAATGATGGTGGAAACCACATCGTCCGCAATACGAACCGTTCCGATCTCGTCTGCACCGGGCTTGTTCTGAACTTCGTTTTCTGCCATAATGATTCCTCCTTACTTCTGCCGCAGCAGCCGTTCACTGTAACACCGGACCTCCCACCGGAGTCCGCGGTGATGCTGCTTGCAGGGATCTTTGACTGTAAGACCCTAGTACCACATTATATCAAATGAATGGATGCTTGTCTTGTGTCAGTTCCTTGAGAATTCCTCCAGCTCCAGTCCCTTATTGCGGTCCAGCACCATTTGCGGACTCCAGGCATTGACGAACAGTAAAAGCGGCTGGTCCTTCATGTCCTTCACCAGCTTCATATCCGTCGTGCCGACAATATTTTTCACATCGCCCTCGCACTTCGTGATCCACCGGATATTCTCGTACGGCAGCATCTCCAGCCGGATGTCCACATTGTACTCACTCTTTAAGCGGAACTCCAGCACATCAAACTGCAACACGCCAACGACGCCGGCGATGATCTCCTCCATACCGGTGTTATATTCCTGGAAGACCTGAATCGCCCCCTCCTGCGCAATCTGCCGAATCCCCTTAACGAACTGATCCCGCTTCATGGTATCCACCTGGCGCACCCTTGCAAAGTGCTCCGGGGCGAAGGTCGGAATTCCCTCGTAGTGCAGGCGATCGGATGGCAGGCAAAGCGTATCTCCGATGGAATAAATTCCCGGATCGAACACGCCCATAATGTCGCCGGCATAAGCTTCATCCAGCACCTTCCGGGAACTTGCCATCAGCTGCTGCGGCTGGGACAGACGCTGCGTGCGTCCGCTCTGCATATGCCGCACCTCCATTCCGGCCTCATACTTACCGGAGCAGATGCGCATAAAGGCCACGCGGTCACGATGCGCCTTGTTCATATTGGCCTGAATCTTAAAGACAAACGCCGAAAACCCGGTATTCACCGGATCCACCGGAGTTCCGTCACTGATGCGAGCTACCGGCGGCAGCGCCATTTTCAAAAAGGCCTGCAGGAAGATCTCCACGCCAAAGTTCTGCAGCGCAGACCCAAAGAATACCGGTGTCAGCTCTCCCGCCCGGATCTTCTCCAGATCAAACTCCGCCGAGGCACCGTCGAGAAGATCGATCTCTCCCATCAGCTTTTCATAGGCATCTTCACCGATTTCGCCGACTACAGCGTCCGCGTCGTCCAGCGCAACATGCGTCTCCTTGCCTTCTTTGGTGCCCTTTTGCGTATCAAAATACTGGATCACCTCGTTGGAGCGCCGATCATAAATTCCCTGAAACTCCTTGCCGGAGCCAATGGGCCAGTTCACCGGGCACGTCTCCACACCCAGATTCTTCTCGATATCATCCAGAAGGTCAAAGGTGTCCTTGGCATCGCGATCCATCTTGTTGATGAAGGTAAAGATCGGCACATGGCGCATGGCGCAGACCTTGAAGAGCTTTTTGGTCTGTGCCTCCACGCCCTTGGAGCCGTCGATGACCATGACCGCGGAATCCGCCGCCATCAGCGTCCGATAGGTGTCCTCCGAGAAATCCTGGTGACCCGGCGTATCCAAAATATTGATGCAGCAGCCATCATACTCGAACTGAAGGACCGAGGATGTCACCGAAATTCCTCTCTTTTTCTCAATCTCCATCCAGTCGGAAACCGCTGTCTTTGCCGTTGCTTTTCCCTTTACGGAACCGGCCTGGTTAATGGCGCCGCCGTACAGAAGGAATTTCTCAGTCAGCGTCGTCTTACCCGCATCCGGGTGCGAAATAATAGCGAACGTCCTGCGGCGTCCGATTTCTTCTGCAATCGTACTCATTTATGTTTCATTCTCCTGTGCCGTTACTCTTACTACAGCTGCGATCCATAAGCTGTCCCGACCGAATCCGGCGTCCCTGAATCACTGCACATCTGCGGGCAAAAGCCCTGCGCTTTTGCGGATCCCGGTTGGGAGGCACAAAGTGCAGGGCCCTTCTTGGATATCACTGCCTGCTGTTTATGACAGACTATCCATATTCCTATATTTAAAGCTACTGTAACCGTTCAGCACCCACTCAATTTTCCTTCGGTGCATCCTTGATAGAGAAGGAAACACGTCCAAGCTTGTCCTTTCCAAGGCAGATAACTCGAACCTGATCACCCAGTGTCAGAACATCCTCTACATGCTCGATGCGGCGAGGAGCGATTTTGGAAATGTGAACCATTCCCTCTTTGCCCGGTGCAAACTCCAGGAATGCGCCGAACTCCTTAATCGACACAACCACGCCTTCCAGGACCTGACCCTCGTAGAAGTCGGTGGTAATGATGCTGATCATTCTCTTTGCATCTGCCATGCCCTGCGCATCTGTGCCGCAGACAGAAACCTTTCCGTCGTCGCTGATATCGATCTGGCAGCCGGTACGCTTGATGATCTCATTAATGGTCTTGCCGCGCTGTCCGACTACATCGCCGATTCTCTCCGGATCAATCTGCACCATATCGATCTTCGGTGCATACTTGCCCACCTGCGCACGAGGCTCTGCAATAGCCTGGCTCATGACGCCGTTCATGATGAACTCGCGGGCATCCTTGCAGCGGGCAAATGCACCCTCCACAATGGCTCTTGTGAGGCCGTGGATCTTGATATCCATCTGGATAGCCGTGATACCGTCGTGGGTTCCTGTCACCTTAAAGTCCATATCGCCGAAGAAATCCTCAAGGCCCTGGATATCCGTCAAAAGGACGAAATCCTCGTCCGTCTCACCGGTTACCAGGCCGCAGGAAATACCGGCCACCTGTTTCTTAATCGGAACGCCGGCATCCATCAGTGCCATGCAGGAAGCGCAGGTGCTGGCCATCGACGTAGATCCGTTGGACTCCATCGTCTCAGACACGCAGCGAATTGCATACGGGAACTCCTCTACCGAAGGAAGAACCGGAAGGAGTGCTCTTTCTGCCAGAGCGCCGTGACCAATCTCACGACGTCCCGGACCTCTGGAAACCTTGGTCTCTCCGACGGAATAAGCCGGGAAATTGTACTGATGTACATATCTCTTCTCAGTGATGTTCGGGTCCAGACCCTCTACGCGCTGTGCATCGGAGAGCGGTGCCAGCGTGCAGACATCCACGATCTGTGTCTGTCCGCGGTGGAACATGGCAGAGCCGTGCACTCTAGGGATCAGACCAACCTCTGCGTGAAGCGGACGAATCTGTGTCAGCTCACGACCGTCCGGACGCTTGTGGTCCTTCAAGATCATCTTGCGAACCGTCTTCTTCTCGTACTGATATACCGCATCGCCGAGCCGTGCAAGGTACGCATCGTTTCCTTCGAAAGCAGCCTTGAGTCTTTCTGTAATCTCAGCAACCGCCGCCTCACGGGTCTGCTTGTCATCAGTAAAGACTGCCTTCTCCATTTCCTCCTGCGGAACAACCTTCTTGATGTCCTCGAACATCTGCTCCGGAACCGCCATGGAAATATACTCCTGCTTGGGCTTGCCGACTTCGCTCTGAATGAAGCTGTAGAACTGAATGAGCTCCTGGTTGACCGCATCTGCCTGGTAGATATAGGAAATCATATCTGCCTCAGGAATCTCATTGGCACCGGCCTCGATCATCAGAATGCGGTCTGCGGAGGAAGCAACCGTCAGGCAAAGATCACCCTCATCCCACTCCTTCTGACTGGGATTGATGATGACCTTGCCATCCACAAGGCCCACCTGTGTTGCTGCGCAGGGACCTGCAAACGGGATGTCGGAAATGGTGGTTGCCAGCGGTGCGCCCATCATGGCAAGAAGCTCCGGACGGCACTCCGGATCCACGCTCATGACCATGCACTCCAGTGTCACGTCGTTGCGCATATCCTTCGGGAAGAGCGGACGCATCGGACGGTCAATAACACGGCTCGTCAGAACTGCGTTGTCGCTGGCCTTTCCCTCTCTTTTCTTGAAGCCGCCGGGAATTTTGCCGACTGCATAAAACTTCTCGCTGTATTCTACAGACAGCGGGAAGAAATCCACACCATCACGCGGTGCAGCAGATTCAGTTGCTGTGCACAGCACGGTTGTATCACCGTAGTGCATGAACGCACAGCCATTTGCCTGCTTGCCGAATCGTCCGATGTCCACTGCCAGCGTTCTGCCTGCCAGCTCCATGGAATAGGTTGTATATGTTTCCTTCTTCTCTACGTTGTAATTCATTCGTTCTCCTGCTCTTCCTTCCGGGGGTCCTTCGTCCCCAGACTGCAACTTCTTGTATACACAGAAAGCGACGCCGGGCCGGCTTGTCACCAGGCCTATGCGCCGCCTTCCATTTAACGTTGTAAAAATTACTTTCTGATGCCCAGTCTCTCGATCAGTGCGCGATACTTCTCAAGGTCAGTCTTCTTGAGGTAGTCAAGAAGTCCTCTTCTCTGACCAACGAGCTTCAGAAGACCTCTGTTGGAATGATAATCCTTCGGGTTCTTCTTCATGTGCTCGGTGAGCTCTGTAATTCTGGCGGTCAGAATGGCAATCTGAACCTCCGGTGAACCGGTATCGCCTTCCTTACGGCCGAACTCCTTGATGATTTCTGCTTTCTTCTCCTGTGCGATCATTGTCTCCTCTTTCTGCCCGTCTGCCACAGCAGCGCAGGTCTTGTACAACCTCCCGATCCTAAGAAATGGCTGCCGCAACCTGCCGCTTGGCATTGCACGGCCGGAGTGCCGATTCCTGAGTATGGGAAACCACATAACGAATTGATGCTACCACACGCAAGCTCCCATTGCAAGAACGAATTGCGCTATATGCAAAAACGTCCCGACCAATTCGGTCGGGACGTCTCTTCTCTGCGGGAGATGGGACTTGAACCCACACGGCCTTACAGTCACAAGAACCTTAATCT
>CAVBQH010000087.1:0-9472 GCA_963597485.1 Acutalibacteraceae bacterium | reverse complement strand
AGCAAAAGGAAAGCTGCGTAGCAGCGATTTTGCGAATGGGCTCTGAATAGTTACATTAAATGTATCTGTTCAGTTGCAGCTTTCTTAATGAATAGCGATGGCCTTGCAGAACCCAAGCCCATCCAATGAGTGTGCCGTCAGCACCAGCGGTGTCGTTCCCTGCACACCTCGTATATACTCAATGCATTTGCGCCGGTTTTCCGCATCCAGTCCGGCAAACGGCTCATCCATCACCAGTACATCCGAAGGCACAACGCAGGCCCGCACAATGCAGACTCTCCTGCGCATGCCTCCGGAGAGTTCTTTAACCGGCTTGTCCAGCTGGTCGGCCGGCAGGAGCTTTTCCAGCTCCTGCCTGGCAATCCGCTCCGAGAGCTTCTTGCTGACCATCGCGACATTCTCGGCTGCTGAAAACTCCTCGCACAGCCGGTCCTCCTGGAACACAACGCCGGCGTTCACTCTGGAATACTTGTAATCACCCAGGAGCCGTATGCGCCCCTGATCCGGCTTCTCCAGTCCCAGCAGGATCCGCAGAAATGTGGTCTTGCCTGCGCCGGACTCACCGGTGATCACATAGGAGGAATCCGATGAAATATCCAGGCTGAAATCCTCCAGCACCGGCTTCCCGTCATAGCTTTTATAGATATGCTCCGCCTCAATGGTCATTTAGCCTGCTCCTTTTCCGCATCCTTCCCGCGAACCGTCACCAGCCGGTGAAACAGCTGAAGAAATTCCTTTTCAAAGGTCCAGCTGATGCAGATGATCACCAGCGTCCAGGCGAGAATCCCCGCAGTGTCCAGACTGATCTTGCACAGATACATCTGGTTTCCGATGCTCAGCTTGTACTGTCCGATGAGCTCGGCCGCAATGCCGCTTTTCCAGCTCATCCCCAGTGACAGTGCAAAGGCACTCTCCAGGAACGGTGCAAGCCCCGGCAGGATGACATACCGCAGCCGCGATGCCGCCGGGATGTGAAACACATCCGCCATCTCAACAAGCTTTGTATCGATGCTCAGAAGTCCCTGCTGCGTATTCAGATACAGAATCGGGAAAACCACAATGAAGCTGATGAAAAAGGACAGCATTCCGGAGCCGAACCAGATGAGCGCCAGAATGATAAAGCTGGCCACCGGAACCGACTTCAATGCGGTAATAAGCGGTGCCAGAATGTCACCTAAGACCGGCTTTTTGCTGGTCCAGAAGGCAAGTCCGATGCCCGCTGCCGCCCCCAGAAGGAAGCCTCCCACGATCCGCAGGAACGAAAAAATAATACTCTCCAGGAAGGACGCATCCCCTGCAAGCCTCCAAAGCGCCGCCAGTGTTTCAATGGGCCCTGCCATCAATATCGGATTGTGAATGGCATACGACGCCAGCTGCCATACAACCAGCCAGCCGGCAATGATAAGAATCTTCTTTTTCATGGCATTCCCCTGCTATCTTTGCTGCTGCGCAGCTTTCCTTTTGCTCACGCGGTGCTCTCGCCAGTACATCGATTTTTAAATAACCAGCGGAACTGTCCGCCATCCTGCTGCCGGGCAAGCATCTGCAGAGCGAAATTCAAATCACTCTGCGGTATAGTAGAACTCATCTCCCGGAAGGCTTCCTCCGACCGATGTCGGATCCGCATCATACAGAACCTGCAGATATCCGGACAGTGCCGTCTTCATATCCTCTCCGGTGATGCAGACGATGTTGCAGTTGGGAAGTGCCTTTGCTGCAACCGCAGCCTTTTCTACAATGCCGTACTCCGCAACCAGCTCAGCCGTTCCCTCGGTGTCGGTATTGGCCTTATCCGCAGAGGCCGCGTGCTCCTTCATGAATACGCTCACAGCTCCCGGATGCTCCTCCAGAAAGTCGTTCCGGACAATGGTTGCTCCCGTCAGAAACCGGGATCCGTTCGCACCGGCCGCCTGATCCCACGCATCGGTAAGAGAGAATGCGCTGCGAAGTGCGTCGTTCTGCAGAAGTGCTACTGTTGCAAACGGCTGGGGAAGAACCGCAATTTTGCCAGGATCTTCCTTCAAAAGAGCCGCAATCTCCGTTGCCTCGGAATGGAACTCCAGCGTGCAGTCTGTGATTCCGTTCTCCTTAAGAAGGAAGTTCATCGCATACTCCGGCGTTGCACCCTGTCCTGTGGTCAGAACGGTCTTGCCCGCAAGGTCCGCCATGGATTCGACGGACTCGTCACCGGTGACGACATACAGAACACCCAGGGTATTAATATCAATGACAGACACGCCGCCGTTTGTCTTGTTATACAAGGTAGACGTCAGGTTTGCCGGAATCATCGCGATATCCAGATCACCGGATGCAACGGATGCGACAATTTCCGACGGGTCCGATGCCATCGTAAAGGAATAGGTCCCCTCCGCACTGCCGTTATCGGAATCCTTCATCAGGTTCACCAGTCCCATGGTGGTGGGTCCCTTCAAGGAGCCGACGCGGATGGTGGTTCCGTCGTAGTCCAGGACCGTTTTCCCCTCTTCCGTTTCCGATGCAGCAGTCTCTGCCGCATCCACCTCTGCAGTGCTCTCCGCCTCAGAAGATGCCTCCTCTGCCGGCTCCTCGACCTGCGCCTGCTCGCTCTGCGTTTCTGCTTCCGATGCGGCAGAACCTTTCGTCCCTGCACCGCACCCTGTCAGCAGAACCGCTGCTGCCGCAAACATACCAAGCCAACGTGCTGCCTTGCGTTTCATATTCAATTTCCTCCCGTTTCTGCCGCCGCTGTGCCCGGAGCTCCAGGGCCCGAACCATTTCGAGCATCCCCTCCGTTTGTGTAAGGCCCGTACCCGGCGGACTAAAACTTTTCCAACAATTGATTATGACATCAGGGAACCGTCTTCACAAGGCAAAAACTTGTAGAAAATCCCCATTTTCGCAGGTTTGGCAGTGCTAACCTTCGTTACTTTACCATAAAAAGGACCGGTCGATGTCGGATCCGGGCGGAAACATTCGCCCGAATCCTGCATTGACTGGTCCTCTGCTGCAGCAATTGAATTCTCTTAAAACGATATCGGATTTTCCGTGCGCATTGCGTTCTTGGCATCCCCTTGCTTTTCTATGCAGGCCGGCTGCTTTCTGCGCAACAGAACACTTGCCAGCAGCACCGTAATCGGCACGCATAAAACCACGCCGAAGCTTCCGCCGACTCCCTGCATAATCGCTATTCCGATGTTGTTGGAATTGATGACCTGCTGGTACGGAAGATCGTACGCATAATTCAGAAGAAGTGAGGACATGCTGCCCCCGACAAAGGCCAGAATCAGCGTATTGGAATCTGTCCCCATCATATCCCGGCCAATGCGAAGTCCGGCGCCAAACAGCTCTTTCCCGGTGATTCCCGGATTCTGATACACCACCTCATCCATTGCCGAAGAGATTGACATGGCCACATCCATCACAGCGCCGAGGCTCGAAATCAGTAGCCCGGAGAACAGCAGCTCTCCCACCTGAATGTCACAGGTATACCACAGATCCAGCAGACTCTCGATATTGGAAACGTTCCATCCGGAAAGTCCTGCTGCCGCCCCGAACAACCTTGCCGAAATGCCTGCCAGAATAACGCCCGCTGTGGTGCCGATGGTCGCACAAAGCGTTTTTTTGGTTGGTCCGCCGATCAGATACATCGTCACCAGCGTTGTAACTGCGCACAGCGCGATGGCAACCAGAAACGGCGAATATCCTCGGTAGGCCAGCGGCAGATCAATGCAAATAAAAGCAAGAAACGTAAAGGCCAATCCCAGTGCCCCCTTCACGCCCTTTTTACCGCCGATGAGTACCAGTGCCAGAAGATACGCTCCTCCGAATACGTAGATAGCCAGCTCACGGTCCTGCGCATAAATACTGGTGATGGTGGCATCTCCGGCAACGCTCTGCATCACGATGACATGCATGCCCTCCTCGCAGGCAGCACCGAAAAGGTAACCGGCGGAGCTTGTCGTTTCCAGCTCCTGTCCTTTCCGAACGCCCGTCGTCATCCGAACTACAACGCGCTGCTCTCCCACGCGGGTTCCGTCCTCCTGGATGTTATTCTCCAGAATCTTCGTTACAACGCCCTTTTCAAAGGTCTGGCCGCTTCTGCTGACCAGCTCTACCTTATCCACCCGGTTTAACCAGATGGTAAAAAGAACCAGCAGTGCCATCAGCACTGCCGGAACGCCCCAGCGAAGGAGCCATGTTTTCCATTGCATCGTTTTCATTTATTTGGTCTTCTGAATGGTGAAGGTATCATCAATCTTCTCTACGGTTCCATTATCCAGAATCTGGTAGGTATCAATGACGAACTTGCTGTCCGTGATCTCAATCACCGAATAGCTGGGCAGCCAGTTCTGGCTTCTTTCTGCAATGTAATCCTGCTGCGTTGTTGCAAGCTCATAGTATTTGGAGCCGGATGCAGAGTTGGCTGTCATATACAGCGTGCCCACCGGATCAGTTACCGTATTACCCGTCACATCCTCCAGTGTGTAGCAGTGATTGTCCTTCGCGAAGGAATCCAGAGCAGCCTTGGCCGTCTTGTCACCATCCTCCGGATACAGTGCGATCTGCGCATCGGTTGTCGTATCATGTGCGTGATCCCAATCATAATCATCGCCGGATGCATTGAGCTGGAACTCATAGCTGTCATGGGTCTTGCCGTCGCCGTACAGGAGCTTGGAGCGGCTGTAGGTATGATCGTGTCCCTGCAGAACCACATCGATATCGTACTTGTCGAAGATGGGTGTCAGCTGCGTGCGAAGGATCATTCCGTCGGTATCGGAATGGTCCAGACCGGATCCATAAATATCCTGGTGAATCGTAACGATCTTCCAGCGCGCATCCGGATCCGATGCAACAGCCTCCTGCATAGTCTTCTCATGCTCTGCTACGTTGTAGTTGTTGGTGTTCAGTACGATGAACAGGGCCTCGCCGTAGCTGTAGTAGTAATCACCGCCGGCCTGCGTTGCGCCGTTGTCAGTTGCATTGGGAACGTTGAAATGTGCCTTATAATCTGAAGTAAGAGAATCGTGGTTTCCGATGGTGGTGGCAACCGGCACATACTGCAGAAGGCTGGCATTCAGATATCCTGCAAACTCCTCTTCCTTGGCCTTGCCGGTCTTGTTGACCTGATCACCGGCAGAAATGATGAAATCCAGATCCTTGTTAAGACCGCCTGCAATCTTCAGGGTGCGGTCCCATTCATAGGCGTCGTTTCTGGCTGCGGTATTGGCCGCCCCATCCGACGCGGTGAGCTTCTCCGATCCCTGCGGCTGTCCCTTGGAGGCACCGATCTGTGGATCACCCACATACAGCACCTTAATGTCACTGAAATCATGCGTGGTATAGCTGCGTACCTCCGCTTCCTTGCCGTTCTTGACGACGGTGTAATAATACTTGGTGTTCGGCTTTAAGCCGGTTACCGTGACCTTGTTGGATACATACTGCACCCCGCCGGTCAGCTTGGAATCCGTCTGCTCGGTGGTTCCGGTAAATTTCTTCAGGTTCTTCTTGCTGGTTCCGAAGAGAACCACCGGTGTTGCTGCGTTCTTGGCATCCTTCTTCGTCATCCATGCAAAATTAAGCTCCGTCTCATTCTCGCCGGGTGTCATGGAAACCTTGGTGTAATCCTCTGCAACCTCTTTCCATTCCTCGCTCCACTGGGCAAAGCTCTGATCAGACGTCACCTGGGTTCCGTCGTTGTAATGAACGGTGGACGCCTGCGCCGCCATCGGTGCCAGACTCTCCGCCAGTGCAAGACATGAAATAAGCACTGCTGCCATTTTCTTCTTCATCTGCATTCCTCCCTCAATTTTTCGCAGGTGCCTTTGTTCCGCCTGCCTGCTGCAAAACATTCCTGTTGCTACGTTTCTTTGCTTCAGCACGTATTCTAGAGAAGGAATGTAAAAACCAACGGAGTACTCTTGTTCTTTTTCTGTTACATCTTTGTAAAAAAAAGCTACTCAGATCCCATTCGCACATTTCTCGCGAATAGGTCCTGAATAGCTACAAGTTTGGTATCTGTTGTCCCAATAAACAGATCAGCTTGCTGCTTCCTGCGCCGCATCGGTATCCGTCTTGTTCAACAGGCTGTAATCCGAATCACTCAGCGTATAAACCGTGTCACCGTCGTCCACGCGGATGTAATAGGCGGAAATCATTTCATTCCGGCTGCCAACCTCTACCGTATGCTGCGTCTCATCCTGCAGGGTAATCGTTACGGTCAGCACCGGCGCATCCAGGCCGTAAGGCTCCATATCCGTAACGTGATTCACTTCATTGGAGCTGGTGAGGCTGGCAAGTCGTTCAAGGATTTCGTTGGCAACAGAGGAATTCACCTCATATGAGGTCTTGGTTTCCTCATCCGAAGCCTCTGTCTCATCCGCATCCTCTTCTATGCTTTCCGCCTCCTCATCCGCTGTTGTATCCGCAGACGTTTCTTCGGTGCTCGCCTCTTCCGCTGCTGTCGATGCATCGGCAGACGTTTCCGTCCCGCTCTCATTATCGCCGTTCAGCGCAGCCTCCTCGGCATCGATATCATTTACGAAGCTCCAGCTCGATCCGTCGTAGGTAAGCGCCAGCTCGCCCTTCTCGCCGACAATCGAAAGCTGCCGAAGGTTCGTTTTCTCAAATGAAAGGGCAGTGTATATACCCTCCTCCTTTTCCTTCTCCTTTTCCTCCTCTGCGTTTGCGTAGAATCTGGCCGCCAGGAATCCTGCGCAGCAGATCAGCAAAACGACCGATAATACCACCATTTGTATGCGTTGCTTTCTCATAGTCTCTCCAAATTTCTCTTATCGTCTCCTGCGGATGAACCAGGTCACAAAGCCGGCGATCAGGAGCAGCACCGGAATAAAGATGATGCACACCATATTTACAACAATGGCTGTCATTGTCGGAACCGTAAGACTCGTAGAGCTGACGCTCTTCACCGGTACAGAAATGCCGCTTTCACCTTCCTCCTGCGTGCAGGCCTTGACGATGCCCGAGAACAAAGAGGAATTCGAGCCGGAAACCATCTGATCCGCTCCGTCCGAGAATGTCAGCACGGAGCCAAACAGATATGCCGTTGATACTACCTGCGGCGTCGTCTCTGAGGATTCTTCGCCGGAGTCCTCCTGCTGATAAACCACAGCCTTGAGTCCCAGCACATACTGGCCGGTCGTATCATCCTCTGTTTTGCCAAGATCTGCTGTCTCTGCGGTGACATCGGTATGGATGTAGGCCTTATCCGACGTCGTCAGAAGCTCTGTCCTGGTCACATCGGAGGACGTATCCGCATCCTGCAGTGCCTGGGCATATGCCATGAACACATATCCGTTCCCGCTCGTCACCGCCGACGTTTCATCCGTCTGCGCCACATCCGGCAGAAGATAGGACTCCGAGCGATAGTAGTAGCCCTGATTATTCTCCAGAACCACGCCGTCTGAAACCGAAACCCCGTAATAGCTCAGCACGCGGTTCCAGCCGGACATATCGCTGGCCTGCTGGAAATTGGTGGTAGCCAGGAGCTTTCCTCCGTGCTCAAGGTAATACAGAATTTTGTCCGCATCATCCGATGAGAGGTCACTCTTGGGTCCGTTGATGATCAGAAGACTGCAGTCATCCGGAACTGCATCCTGCGACAGAAGGTCCAGACTCTCATAGTCGCAGTTCAGCTTTGTCAGAACGCTGGTGAAATTGCTGCCAAGACTCTCCTCGCCGTGTCCGGACAGCACATACACCTTCGGCAGGTTCTCACTCGTGACATAGGCAATGGCCGAATCAATCTGTCCCTCGGCATCGTATCCGGTTACCTTCTGCTGATAGGTTGTGTAATCGATGGAATACTCATACAGGTCCGAATAATCCACCACCTTGTACCTGCTGCCGCACTCCACGATCAGTGAGTTCCAGGTGCTGCTCATAACATCGCTGTATTCCTGCAGGAAGGTGGGATTAGCCGCCGGATCAATGTAGGTGACCGTAAGGTGATCGGACTGCTCCTGCATCTCGTCAAGTGTTCCGTCCAGCACCGAATCCATATCCGAGCTGCTGGCCAGGACATAGATCGTGACATCCTTATCCAGGTTCCCAAGGTATGTCTTTGTGTCATCCGTCAGCGAATACAGGCCGCTCGTTGTCATGTCGAACTTTGTAACTGCAGAGGGAAGCTGATTCACTGCCAGATTTGCCACGAGCGTGATCGCCAGCACCAGTGCGATCAGACCGCCCGAATATGCGCCCAGGCTCAGTGTCTTCTGCGACACAGAATAGCGTCTTTTCTGAATGACCTGCGTTGTCAGGAACAAAAACAGGAAAATCACCGAGGCCAGATACACCATCGAGGTCAGGTCAATGCTGCCGTTTAAAAACGTGTCAAACCGGGACGGAATGTCCAGGGCGCTCAGAACCCTGGTCAGCGTGTTCCCGTCCTGCGAAATCATGTTCTCCAGATTCGGCATGATCATCGACAGAAACAGGCAGGCAAAGGACAAAACCGCCGCAATGATGACGCTCTCCGTAAGGCTGGAGAGGAACACGCAGACAGCCATTTCCGCCAGTCCGAAGAGCCACATTCCAAGAAGCCCGGTATAGCTCTGCGCATAAGGCACCGTGCCAAAGCGCGAAAGCAGCAAAGGATACAGGCACAGCCCCAGCACAACGATGGTGTGGACCGCTGCCAGCGCCAGATATTTACCCAGAACCACCTGCCCAACGCTCACCGGCGCTGTCAGGATCATCTGATCCGTTCTGGCCTTCCGCTCCTCCGAAAAGCTGCGCATGCACAGAATCGGCAGCATGATCAGCATCAGTATGGAGGATACCGAGAGGACACTGGAAATATCCGGCTCCAGTCCGATCAGGCTGCTCATGCCAATGTACAATGACATCAGCGCCCACATAATGGCCAGAAAGAGCCACCCAGTGAAGCCGTGAAACAGTGATGCAAAGTCTTTTTTGAATATTGCCTTCATTCGCCCTCCCCTGTAAGTGACAGGAATACGTCCTCAAGAGACTTTTCCTGCAGATTCATTCCCAGAACCGCACCGCCTGCATATACCGCCGCACGGGATACCGAGGGACGAATGTCTTCCTTTTCTTCGGATGTTACGGTGAAAATCAAAAGCTCTCCGTCCTGCTCCAGCGTAACCTCCTTCACCTTCGGGATGGCGCGCAGAGCTTTGTCCAGCGCCTCCCTGTCCCCGGTGACACGCAGGATAACCTGCTGGGATGTGGTCATATGAGCCTGTAGATTCGCCGGCGTATCACTGGCCGCCAGCTTTCCGCTGCTGAGAATCCATACATAATCCGCCACAGCACTGACATCGGACAAGATATGGGAGCTCAGGATGATCGTGTGATTCTCCTTCAGGGAGCGAATGTAATCGAACATTTCCTTTTGCTGCTCCGGATCCAGGCCCGCCGTCGGTTCATCCAGAATCAGAATCTCCGGATCTCCGATCAGCGCCTGGGCCAGTCCGACCCTCTGGCGGTAGCCCTTGGACAGGTTCCGGAT
>CAVBQH010000086.1:0-9490 GCA_963597485.1 Acutalibacteraceae bacterium | reverse complement strand
CTCTTATGGATTGTCGTCATTCGTACAACATCGGCATGCTCATCCAGTGTATTCGCCTCTCCCAGATCCACGTCAAAGGCATGCATCTGATCAATGTAGCGAAGAAACCGGAACAGTCCTGCATTACCTCCCTGTTCAAAGGCAACCGCCTTTACGAGAAGCGACTTTAGATTCGCCGCCCTCTTTTCACCGGCCGGCAATGCGCGAACATAATTCTCATATCCGCTCCCACGCACCAGCTCCCCAATCAGCTCATGAACCGGCATCAGTGTCATCCGCTTCCTGTAATGACTGAGCCAGTCAATCAGCTTTCGACACTTGCCCGTCAGTGCCGCGTCCACGTTTTCTCCTTCTGCCGCTGCCACAACGCAGTCGCACAGGAGCTTCTCCTTATCCTCCGGATAAATCGCCCGCAGCTCTCCGATTTCATCCTGCGTAAAGCCGCCAAAAAAGCCGCGCAGCACTCCGTAAAAAGGGATGTCCTGCCGGGGATTATCAATCACCCTCAGAAGCTGCAGAACCATTCGGATTTCCTCTGCGGCAAAATATCCTCCCTTGTACTCCATATAGAGAGGGATTCCCTCCTTCTCGAAGATTTCCCGAAACGCGTCCTGCTTTCCCGCAGTAGACCGCAGCAGAAGGACGATATCCCCGTAGCGCAGCGGCCGCAGCAACCCGCTCTCCTCGTCCGTCACCTTCATCTGTGACATAAGGCTTCGAATCCGCTGGGCAACCGCGAGTGCTTCTTTTTTGGCCTTGGAAAGTGCCGCCACTTCGTCCTCCGCAGTCTCCTCCGACTCCGCTTCTCCAAAGGCTCGCCCCTGCGTCTTTTTCTCATCGGCTCCAAACCGGGATTCCGCGGTCTGCTCCGCTTCCGCCGACTGCTCCTTTTCCGCCGGCGCACCGTCATCCACCAGCAGGAGCTCCGCCTGGTAAGGATCCCTCGTCTCCTCCTGCACATAATCTCGCCCGGCCTCCTCACGCTCTGGTTCCGGATACCGCGCTCCCGGCTTTAAAGATACCGTTTCATCGTATTCTACGCCGCCGATTTCCCGCCGCATGAGTTTTCCGCAGATGCCGTTGGCCGCATCCAAAACCTCTTTTCTGGACCGAAAGTTCTGATCCAGGTCAATACGCTGCGTCTGCGCATCATCAAAGGCGTAGGTGTCAAATTTCTCCTCGAAGATTTCCGGGCACGCATTTCGAAACCGGTAAATGCTCTGCTTGACATCGCCCACCATGAACCGCGCGTACCGTTCCCGGAGCTCCCCTTTTTCACAGGCAAAGCCGCAGTTCTTCTCTCCCGCCACAGCCGAGAGCAAAAGCTCCTGCACGTCGTTGCTGTCCTGATATTCATCAATCAGGATTTCATCATAATAGGAAGCCAGTTCCTGGGCCGCAGGCCGCAGGCATATGGTACCGTCGTCCTCCCGCTTTACGAGAATCTGCAGTGCCAGATGCTCCAGATCCGAAAAATCAATCTGATTTTTCTCCTTTTTCACCTCCCACAAAAGGTGCCGGTAACCAAGCGTCAGATCCACCAGCGTTTTCGCCGGTTCCTTCACCATCTGCATCTGGGCAAGAACATCCTCCGGATCCTCCCCGATGTTCTCCATCAGCCGTGTCATGCGTCCCTTCAGTGCTTTACGCAGGTCAGAATACTTGTCCTTTTTCTCCGGGTTGATTCCGGTCTCGCCGATTTTCCGAATCGTTGGAAGCCTGTCAAAGGAATAGCCAAGGAGGCGTTGCAGTTCATTTCTGGCCTCACTGGTTCTTTCTGCCGTCTCCTCCGGCGTTCCATCCGCTGTAAGAAGCCCGCGCAGCCGCATGGCCTCCTTTTCCAGATGCCCGAAAAGCTCTGCCGACTCCCTTTCATTCTGTTCCAGAAACGGATACGGTCCGTCCGGCTCTGTTGCAAGCCGATGCATTGCCTGATGCACTCCGGCAAGCTCCGGCAGATTCTGCACCGTTTCCATCAAAAGCCTCCGGTACCAGGACTGAGCAAGCAGACTCTCCACATCCGAAACATCATAGTCCGCCTTCCGCGCCTTAAGCCACTCTTCAGGAAACGACTGCGCCTCCGATGCCGAATGAAGCTTTTCAATCATCTTCTCCAGCTCCTCGTCGCTTTTTCCAGGGCAGAAGCACTCCACGCAGGCAAGGAAATCCGGGTCCCCTTGAGCGTAGCACTCCTCCAGGAACCGTTTCATAACATCCTTTTTCAGAAGCCGGCTTTGCGTTTCATCCATCTGACGAAATCCCGGATCCAGCTCAATTTCGCTGAAATGATTGCGCAGCAGGAAGCTGCAGAAGCTGTCGATGGTTGTAATCTGCGCGTGATGCAGCAGTGTCTCCTGCCTCTGCAGATGGCGGTCATGGGGTGCCTTTGCAATGCGCTCAGCGATCGCCCTTGCGATGCGTTCACGCATCTGGGCGGCTGCAGCTCTTGTGAAGGTCACCACCAGAAGGCGGTCGATATCCATCGGATGATCCCCCTCACTGATCATCCGGACAATGCGTTCCACAAGAACCGCCGTCTTGCCGCTGCCTGCCGCTGCGGAGACCAGAATATTGTGGCCTCTTGCGTTTAATATTTTCTGCTGCTGATCAGTAAATTCAATTGCCATGGTATTATCCCTGCTCCTGCGGATCCCTGTAGTCATACCCCGGAATTCTGCGGTCAAAGCCGCAGGCATCCCGGTAAGGACAGTACGTGCAGGCCGTCGTATTGCCGTCATACCGGACCGGTCTTGCATCGGTTCTTCCCTCCAGAATGTCCTCCGCAAGCTGACAGATCCGGTTCTCCAGCTGCTGCATGATCTGCTCGTATTCCTCTTTGGTAAAGGTCCGGCCGCTGTAGCGAATGGTTCCGTCCTTTTTCAGGCTGACCGGTACCACGTCCGATGTCACATTGCTGCCGGAGAGCGCGTGGTCGAGGTGCTCCAGAATATCATCCTCCGCTCCCACCATTCCGTTTGGCCGCAATTGCTTACGCACCAGATCCTCACTGGTTCTCCTGGCCGCCTCCTCTTCACCCGCAGCAAGGAGCTTCAGCACCGGCGCAGAATCCTTCACCGAGAGCACCGGATTATCAAAGCGGCTGTAGAGCATTGCCGCCGGAATGACCTCCGCCCCCGGATTCAGACTGCTAAGCTGTCTTCTCTGCGCTTCCAGATAAAGCGGAAGCTGGAGCTGGAGTCCTGCGCGGATTTTGGACAGGACCAGATCCTTATTTCCCGACTTGTAATCAATGATTTTGATATAAATACGACCGTCCTGTCTGGCAAGATCCACCCGGTCGATCCGGCCCTCCAGGATCAGTCTGCCGCCGCCCGGCAGCTCATACGTGATTTCACCTTTGTATCCAAACGGCTGCTCCAACGCCTCCGGAAGGAAATCACCCTTCTGCAGCTGATACTGGAGCACCTCCACTGTCTTGAGCAGGATCCGGCGAAGGCGTTCCAGCTGATACGCGTTTCGCTGCGTTGCATAAAGGACCTGTTCCCGGTATGTCCCGGCTGTGCTGTGCAGCGCAAAGTCGATCAGCTCCCGACTCTCCTGATTGGTGTACTCCAACCAGGAAATCCCCTTTTGTTTCAGGAGCTGACCAAAGCTGCGGATGCTCTCGTGCAGGATCGTACCGGAATCGTTTTCCCTAAAGGAATACTCCTCTCGTTCCTGTAGATGGAGACCGTAATGCAGGTATTGGCGCAGATAACAGGCCGCCGCCGTCTCCAGGCGCGTCACCGAGCCGCGGATCAATCCGTGATAGAGCTTCCGGGACGTGGCCTGCGAAAGTCGCCTTGGCTGATAACGGCAAAAGGCGGCATCCCGCAGCACCTGTGTCTGCGCCTGCGTCTTGTACATCACGCCGTACATCGTCAGAAACTCCTGCTGCCGCTTCTGATCCTGCAGAAACAATCCATCTGCATAGCTGCGCATCGATGCGGCCAGATACCTTCCGGCATCCTTTGTCGACGCCAGCTGCCAATCTGCGGATCGCTCCTCAGGGAGCTCTGTCTCCAGCTCCGGGAACATCTGCCGCAGAAGGCCGATCAGATACGACGGCCTCAGACTCCCACCGTCGGCATCGCTCTTGGTATAGGATACATACAGCTCCGCCGTCGGCTTTGTCAGGTTCATGTACAGATACAGCCGCTGCGTATACATCTGCTCCCGTGGTGTCGGTGACAGCTCCAGCCCTCCGCTTTGAAAGAGAGAGGATTCCTTCAAAAATTCCCGATCCAGGTCAGAGAGAATTCCTCCCTTGGAGGAGTTCTTCGGAATGCAACCGTCATTGACTCCCAGGAAGAACAATACTTTCACCTGTGAAAGGCGCGTTCGCTCGATGTCACCGATGAGAATCCGGTCCACCTGCTGCGGGAGCGTTCCGAGACGGATTTCTGCAAAGCCGGCCTCCATCAGCTCTAGAAACTCCCTGGCCGGTGTCAGCTCCTCACCCAAAAGCTCATAAACCTGATCCAGGAGCCGGAGCACCGCGCCATAAATCTGCCGGTATTCCATCGCCGGTGCCTGCTCGCCGGCAGCGTCGCACTTCTTCGCCAGCTCCAGCATCTGCTCTCCGGCCTGTATACCTAAAAGAAATCGGTACAGGTTTTCTGCGCGTTCCTTCGCCGACGCGCGGCCCTGGTCCTGCAGCGGTGCAATTGCCTGCAGAAATGTCGTTCTGGCATCCTCAAATTCCGGATCAAAGGCTGTCTCCCAGCGCTTCCTGGATGCAATCCCTCTCTTCAGGCAATAGTTCTCCAGGCGATCTGTCTGCTCCCGGGTGATTCCGATCATTCCGCTTCGAAGGAAACGGAAAACCGTCTCATAAGAATAATCCCCCGCACCGATTTCCAACGCGCCGCGTATGGTTTCGGTCAGCGGGTTCTGCAAAATGGCGCGGTTCGTGTCCAGATAAACCGGCACATCGTAGCGCTGCGCGGCCAGCCGCAGTGCATCTTCATAGCCTGCAAGATCTCCGGTAACAATGGCAAAGTCCCGGTAGTGGTATGCCTTTTCCTCCATCAGATGCCGGATCCGGAGAAACGTCTGGCGCACCTCCTCTTCAGGCGTGCTGGCCAGAGACAGATGAATCGGAAGCGCTCTGCTCGCCCTGTAAGCCTCCCCCGCCGCAGTATTCGGTTCCAAAGAGGCAGATCTGCTCTCCGCTTTTCCCGCATAGCTTTGCACCGGATAGCGGAACAAGGACTTCTCCAGATGCCGCAGCGCCGGCTCTGCGGCAAACCGCGGCGTTTCTCTTAGCAGGACGTCACTGCCGTGCATAATCCCCGCCTGCTGTGCCATCCGGGTGATCTGCGCCGCTGTTTTGCGGGTGAGATAGAACAGATCCTGCTCCTCAAAGGGCGCACCCGCGAGCACCGCCTCGATCGGCGTCCCGCCGTCCTCCGCGTAGTCCAATGCGAAAATTACCTCTCCGGCCGTCTGCAGGATGGCGGCAAGAACGCGGTTCTGCACCGGAGTAAAGCCGGTAAAGCCATCGAAAACAACGGTGCTCCCCTTCAGAAGTGCTGACCGCGGCACCGCCTCCGCCAGAAGGTCCAGCGTTTCCTCGCCGGTCAGATACCGTCCCTTCCGGTCCTCCAGAAATGCCTGGTACAACAGCTGCAGATCCGTAAGCCTTGCCGCAAGACCACCCTGCCCGGCCCCGGCTGCGCACGCCGCCATCTCACCCACCTCGGATGCAGAAATTCCGTATTGCATGAATTCCGAAATGACGGATTTCATCTCTGCCGCCATCCCCGGCCGGTCCATTCCATGCTGCAGCACCTGCAGCTGATTGCCCAGCCTGGCCGCAAGACGCCGCAGCAGAAGCGTCTTTCCCATGTCGTCCAGCACGCCCCGCGGGTCCGCTCCCACCTCCTCGAAAACGCGGTGCGAAAGCCGTCCAAAGGACAGCACATCCACGTTCAGAATGCCGCCGCGCTCTCCGGCTGCCAGCACCAGCTCCTTTTGCGTCTGCATGGTGTACTGATCCGGCACAACGAGCAGGAAGGTTTTGGAAAGGTCTCCCTGATCCAGTGACTCTCCTGCCTGCCGAATGATCCATTCATGAAGCTTCGTGCTCTTCCCCGCTCCCGAGGCGCCAAAGCAGAACCGGTATCCCATCGCTTTCTCCCTAAAAAAATGGCCGTCTTCCGATGAATCGGAAGACGGCAGATAACCACAGCCAGTACAGACTGTATCCTTCTTTTTCTCAGGCCTTATTCTTCTGGGCCTCATCCGCGAAATTCTCACCCTGGTGGATCTGCAGATCCACGCCGGTTACATTCGGGCCTTCCTCCTCGAAATTGTAATCCTTTCCGGGAAGGATTGCATTCAAAAGAATGCCGACCAGAGATCCGGTTGCAAGACCGGAGAAGCTAATGGCACCGAAGCTGATGGCACCGGCAGCGGAATAGTTGATGCCGATGGACAAAACCAGAATCAGTGCTGCAATCAGAACGTTTCGGCTCTTGGCAAAATCAACATGCGTCTCAACCAGGTTCCGAACACCGACAGCCGAGATCATGCCGTAGAGGACCAGCGAAATGCCGCCGATGGTGGCAGAAGGCATCACCTCGATGATCGCCGCGAACTTCGGGCAGAAGGACAGCACCGCTGCAATAACGGCTGCCAGGCGGATGATGGCCGGATCAAATACCTTTGTCAGCGTCAGGACGCCCGTGTTCTCACCGTAGGTGGTGTTCGCCGGTGCGCCGAACAAAGAAGCCAGCGTGGTTGCAAGGCCGTCGCCGGTCAGTGTTCTGTGAAGACCGGGATCCTTGATGTAGTTGATACCTACAGTAGAAGAAATGGCAGAGATATCACCGATATGCTCCATCATTGTTGCAAAGGCGATGGGTACAATTGTAATAACAGAAGCGAACAACAGCCCGCCGTCCAGATTGCCGCTGGTGAACAAAGAGAATACGGTATTCTCATAGTGGATCGGGAAGCCAATCCAGGCTGCCTCCTTCACTGCGGTGAAATCAATGTTGCCGGTTACGGCTGCTACCAGGTAGGAAGCAATAACGCCCAGGAGAATCGGTATGATCTTCACCATTCCCTTTCCCCAGATGTTGCACACGATAACAACAACAATGGCGACCAGTGCGATAAACCAATTCGTCTCGCAGTTGGAAATGGCCGACTGGGACAGGTTCAGACCGATGGCAATGATGATCGGTCCCGTAACAACCGGCGGAAAATACTTCATAACCTTATTCGCACCGAATACACGGAAGAGGCCGGCCAGCACCAGATAAACCAGACCTGCGCAGGCAACGCCAAAGCAGGCATACGGCAGAAGCTCGCTGGGCGTACCGTCTGCATTCAGCGGTGCAATGGCTGCATAGCCGCCGAGGAATGCAAAAGACGAACCCAGGAATGCCGGGACCTTCTTCTTGGTCAGGAAATGGAACAGAAGCGTTCCAAGACCGGCGAACAAAAGGGTGGTGGACACATCCAGGCCGGTCAGAAGCGGAACCAGGACGGTGGCACCGAACATGGCGAATACGTGCTGGAAGCCCAGGATTGCAATCTTGGGTGCCCCCAGTGACGATGCGTCATAGATCGGCTGGTCGCCAACTACAGTTTTCTTTTCGTTACTCAAATGAATCTCCCTCTACCCGTTTTATAACAGGATTTCATAACAAGGGCCGGGGAAGAACCACTCTTCCCTGGCCTTTGGAATGCACATGCTCCGATGTGTCGCCCTTATTGCTCAGATCTCATCGTTAAAAAACTGCTCCACCTCCGGAAGATCCGATACCTTCACGGTCTCCTCGGACTTGTGTTCCGCCGAAGCGCTCCGAAGCGTTACATAGGAATCGTAATGCTCCTCCGGTGTAATCTCAATGTCAGCGTCAGGTGTCTTGTCCGGATCCTCACCGGCAATGACACTCTCCTGAGCCTTTGCCTCTGCAGCCGCCTCGGCCGGTGCCTCCGCCTCTGCCGTCTTCTCTGCAACACCGCCTGCAGCCTCTGCCGGCACCTCAAAGGACACCGTCTCAACTGCCTCATCCGAAGGAACGGATGCGTCTGCCGCTTCCTCCGCGTTCTCCTCCGAAAGCTCCTCATCCTTCTCCTGAAGGATCTCACGGATCTTGGTCGCTGATTCCACAACGGTCTTGCCCATCTCCTTGGCGGCAACGCCAACCTCGCTGAGAACCTCTTCACCCTTCGGGCCAACAGCTTCCTTTACCTTATCCATTGCCTGCTTTGATCCATGCTGGATGGTGGTGTATGCGCGGTTTGCCGCCTGCTTGAAGGTCTCTGCCGCATCATCCACAGCGGTCACATCGTCCTCCGCAGCCTCCTCTGCCTCTTCGCCGGCCGGCTCGAGCTCAATGTCCGACTCCTCGTAATCAAAATCCTCTTCCAGCTTGTTCAGATAGCTGTACACCCCGTATGCTGCAGCCCCCAGAACCGCTGCGCCTGCCACCAGCTTACTAAATTTCTTCATTCTACCCTCCATACTGCAGCGCCGCTGCCTTTGTTGTTGTAATCACTGTTCCAAACAGTGTACCCCAGTCACCATGAAAAAGGAAGTGGGGAGATGCAATTCGCAGGCCTCTGGTCATTCTCCACAAGGACGCCGGCGACGGGTCCCGGCGTTGTATCTCATGTGAATATGTGGTACTCTGTCACGTATAGACCAGATCAGTCAACTCGCCGCAGGACCTGCAAATCAGCCCTGTGGCAGGAGAAGGTGCACACCCATGAAATCGATGAACGAGAAATTCTATGATCTTAAAAAGGAAAAGCAAGACCGGATGATGAACGCCGGGCTCCGGATCTTTGCCGCAAACGGCTACCATCACGCTAGCACCGACGATATCGTCAAGGAGGCTCAGATCAGTAAGGGCCTTCTGTTTCATTACTTTGGCAGCAAGGCCGGCTACTATGGCTTTCTCTACAGCTATCTCTCGCGCTTTGTCATTCTGGAGCTGCGCAGCTCCATCCGCAGCAAGGGAATGGATTTCTGGGAGCTGCAAAAGGAAATTCTCGAGACGGAGACCCGCATCATGGAGCAGTACCCGGCGGTATTTCTCTTCTTTGAATCGGTGAAGATGGAAACCGACATCGATGCGCTCTCTGCCTTGGAGGAGCTCGATACCACTGTTCCGGATGTCTATGACGCCATGTACGAGCAGTGCAGTCTGGAGAAATGGCCGCGGATTCAGAATCCGTCGGAGCTGATCCGCATTATCCGCTACGTGGAAACCGGACTGATGCGGGAGCTCTTGTGCGATCGCTCCAATCCGCTGTCCATGTACCATGACAAGGCGCAGCGCTATCTGGACTTCCTGCGGGAGCTGGCCAGGTAAATGGTAACTATTCAGAGTCAAGCAAAATTTCATTTGGCGAGAACGCCACATGAGCAAAAGGAAAGCTGCGTAGCAGCGATTTTGCGAATGGGCTCTGAATAGTTACAGTAAATGCTGATTTAATCAGCGTTTTCCTAAATCCCCACTATCTTAAA
>CAVBQH010000085.1:0-9565 GCA_963597485.1 Acutalibacteraceae bacterium | reverse complement strand
ATGTATACGAGGCTCCGACCTTGGAGCGTCTGGAAGAACAGCGCCTGCAGTGGAAGAAAAAGCAGCAGGAGGGGGAATCGATGCCGGTAATCAGCTTCCTGGTCCCGCTGTATCAGCCGGATCCGCACTTTCTTCGGGAGATGCTGGAATCCGTTCTGGCGCAGACGTATGGAAACTGGGAACTGATTCTGGCGGATGGCAGCAGCAGTGAAGCCGCTGTGAACATCGCATCCTATCCCGGAGATGAACGGATCCGGTACAAGGCGCTGGGGGCCAACGGCGGCATTTCCCGCAATACCAATGCAGCAGCGGCTTTGGCACAGGGGGAGTATATTGCTCTTCTGGATTATGACGATTTGCTGACGCCGGATGCTGTTTTTGAGATCACGCATAAGATCCTGCGAACGCATGCGGAGATTATCTATTCGGATGAGGACAAATGCGACGCTTCGGCGACGAGTTTTTTTGAACCGAATCGGAAGCCGGATTTCAATCCGGACTATTTTCTGAGCAACAACTATGTGTGTCACCTGCTGACAATGAAGCGGGAGCTGTTCCTGGCACTGCTGCTGCGGCCGGAATATGACGGCGCACAGGATTACGATCTTCTCCTTCGCGCCCCTTGGTCGGGGATTGTGCACATTCCGAAGGTTTTGTATCATTGGAGAACGCATGCGGCCTCTACGGCAGGAAATCCCGGCAGCAAGGATTATGCGTATGCGGCCGGAAAGGCTGCGCTGCAGGAATACTTTCGGACGTGTCACATGGATGTGACGGTGAAGGAATCCCGTCACAGGGGCTTCTTTCGCGTGGAATATCATCCGGATATTTTCACGCAGCGAAGAGAGGTGGGCGTCGTCGGAGGCAAGATACTAAGTCGCCATCACCGCATAGTGGGCGGCATGATGGACGAGAACGGACACGTGGAATTTCTTGGCATGCATGAGATGGAAAGCGGACCGATGCACCGTGCAGATACGGTTCAGGATGCGGTGGCGGTGGATGTGCGCTGCATGGAAATTCGCACGGAGCTGCGGCCGTTATACCAGTCTGTGTTCAATGCATCCTATGATGGCCATGTGATGAAGCAATCGGATGAGCTCAGGGCGAAAAGCCTGGAGTTTTGCCGGCTGGTACGGCAGCAGGGGTATCTCATCGTATGGGATCCGTTTATGGTTAAAGAGTGCGAGGATGGATAAGCGTGAATTGATATCGGTTGTCATTCCGAACTATAATGGTGCGGAATTTCTCAGGAGGTGCCTGGACAGCCTTTTAAAGAGCACATGGATTCCGGCGATTATTGTGGTGGATAATGGCTCTGCGGATGACTCCTGCCGAATGCTGGAGGAGGAATATCCGCAGGTACTGCTCCTGAAGCTGCCGGTGAATACGGGATTTTGTCATGCAGTAAATGCGGGACTTCATCTGGTGCGGACGCCATATGCTTTTTTGCTGAATAATGATACAGAGGTGGATGCAAGGGCGGTAGAGGAATTGTACCTTGCGATGGAGAAACGCCCGGACTGCTTTGCCATGCAGGCGCTGATGCTCTCGATGCAGGAGCCGGAGCGGGTAGACGATGCCGGAGATTTGTACAGTGCGCTTGGCTGGGCCTTTGGAAGAGGAAAGGGAGAATCCAGGAGCAGGTATCTGGACAAAGGAAACGAAGAGAAGCTGCCACCGGTGTTCGCGGCCTGTGCCGGAGCAGCTATGTATCGAATGCAGGTGTTCGAGAAGATCGGATGGTTTGATGAGCGGCACTACTGCTACCTGGAGGATATTGATATCGGGTGGAGAGCGCAGATTTACGGACATCGGAGCTATCTGGCACCAAAGGCACAGGTCCTGCATGCCGGGAGTGCCACAACCGGATCGCGGTATAACGAGTTTAAGGAAGTGATGACTGCGGGGAATAACGCACTCCTTCTGTATAAAAATATGCCGCAGCTGCAGTACTGGCTGAATGCGCCGCTTTGGGCACTCGGCACACTTGTAAAAAAAGAATTCTTCCGAAGAAAGGGCTTGGGAGAGGCATATCGGCAGGGATTAGAGCGCGGAAAATTCCTGAAGGCACTGACCAGGGAGTATACCATGCTGCGCTATTATGAAATTCCTTACAAAAAGGGGTCCCTTGGAGAAGAAGGAAGCGTTCCGGATGAGGACGGGATTCTCGAAGAGGTGCTTCCACTGTATTTGGGACAGAAAATCCCCTTTACCTGGGGGCATCTGCCTGCCTATGTGTCTATTCAGGGACAGCTGTATGCCGGACTGTTCCGGCGCAGAATAACCCGCTGACAGATAGAAAGCATGATTAAGGATAATCAGATTTTTTTCAATCGAATGCATATTGTGCTGGACGGGATGGTGACGGCCGTCAGCTTCCTGATTGCCTGGGCGCTGAAGTTCCTGACGCCTCTTGCGGAGTCAACACCCGGGGTAACAGCATTGTCGGCAGAGACCTATTTCAGGACTCTGTATTTTATCGTGCCCGGATATCTGATTTTATACGCTGTATATGACCTGTATTCCTCGAAGCGCTCCTCCAGAATCCGCAATGAGGTGGCAGGAATCATTAAGGCGAATACTGTCGGCATCGGCCTTGTCATGATCAGCTTCTTCCTGCTGTCCACCAGTGTGGTCGGCATGGTGGATTTCTCGCGCACGTTCATTCTGCTGTTCTATATCGTCAATACGGCGCTGACATTCCTGTATCGGATGATGGTACGCAAGTTTCTGTATTATATCCGGCGCAGAGGCAATAATCTCAAGCACGTGATTCTCGTGGGATATTCAAGGTCTGCAGAAGCCTACCTTGACCGCATCAGCATGAATCCGCAGTGGGGCTATGTTGTTCACGGCATCCTGGATAATCATGTTCCGAGAGGCACGCAGTACCGCGGAGTGAAGGTGCTGGGGGAGCTTGGGAATCTCGAAATCATTCTCCCTGAGAATAAGATGGACGAAATAGCCATCACACTTTCTCTGGAGGATTATGACAATCTGGAGCATATTGTGGATTTATGTGAGCGCTCGGGGGTTCATACGAAGTTTATCCCGGATTATGGTTCATTGTTTCCGTCTAAGCCGTACACAGAGGATATTATGGGCTTCCGGTGATCAATATCCGGTATGTGCCGCTCACCAATACGTGGAACGCATTCCTGAAGCGGCTGGTGGATATTTTCGGATCCATTTTCTGTATTATTCTGTTCTCTCCGGTGATGCTGATGGCGGTGATCGGTACAAAGCTGACCAGCAAAGGACCTATAATCTACAAGCAGACGAGGATCGGCCTGCACTCCAAGCCTTTTACTATGTATAAATTCCGCACCATGCGGGTACAGTCGGCGGAGGAAGAAAAGAAAGGCTGGACCACTAGGGGAGATGATCGTGTAACGAAGTTCGGAAGCTTTCTGCGCAGAACCAGCATCGATGAGATGCCGCAGTTCTTTAATGTGCTTACCGGTAAAATGAGTCTGGTGGGACCAAGACCGGAACGTCCGCAGTTCGTGGATAAGTTCCGGCAGGAAATTCCCCGCTATATGGTGAAGCACCAGGTTCGTCCGGGGATTACCGGCTGGGCTCAGATTAACGGCTACCGCGGGGATACTTCCATTCGGAAGCGGATTGAGCACGACATCTATTACATCGAGAACTGGAGCCTTGGCTTTGATTTTCGCATTTTGTTCCTGACAGTATTCAAGGGCTTTATCAACAAGAATGCATATTAACAGGTTCTGTTGATTGACGGTTGTTCTGCGTGCGGAAGTGTAGTATTCTGTGTAGTACAGTTCAAAACAGCAGATACATAGGCGTGGACGGTCCGGCCGTGACGCCGTTTCTTTTTGGGGGAATACCATATGTCCAGACGCGACTATGACGATTATGACGATCGCTATGATGACGGATATGGCGATCAGTATGATGATCGCTATGACGACCGTTATGATGATGGCTACGATGACGGCTATGAGGACAGCTATCGCGGCGGGGATGACCGCGGAGAGTACGCAGACGATTATCAGGATGACTATAATGAGTATGGTGATCGGTATGACGACCGCTATGACGATCGCTATGATGACTATCAGGATGATCGGTATGATGACCGCTATGACGAATATGGCGATGAATATGAGGATGCGAGATATGAAAGGCGTTCTGCCCGTTCTTCCGGCAGAGGCAGCAAAGGAGCTCGCTCCAAAGGGAAGAAGAAAGGAATCCGCCCGGCCGTTCTCATTGTAGAAGCGGTGGTGCTGGTTGCTGTCCTTCTGGTCCTGTACTTTGTCAACAGCATCGGCAAGGTAGAGAAGGTAAATCTCCCCACAGAGGAGATTGTGAACAACATGTCGGATGAGGTTATCGAGGATACCAAAACCGGACAGATGAAGGGCTACCGCAACATTGCATTTTTCGGTGTGGACTCCACGGAGGGAGCGCTGGATCAGAACACGCGAAGCGATTCTATTATGATCTGCTCCATCAATGAAGATACCGGCGATGTAAAGCTGGTTTCAGTATATCGCGACACACTTCTGAACATCGGAAATGACACCTATACGAAATGTAACGCGGCATATTCGCAGGGAGGTGCAGAGCAGGCCATCAACATGCTCAACCAGAACCTGGATATGAACATTACGGACTTTGTAACCGTTGGCTTCGGCGGCCTGACGGATGTGGTGGATGCGCTCGGCGGTGTGACGATAACGGTTGAGGATGACGAGATTTCGCACCTGAACAATTATCAGTCTACAATGGCCAAGGAGCTGGGCAAGGATGGCTACACAGAGGTGACATCCTCCGGAACACAGACATTGAACGGTCTGCAGGCCACGGCATACTGCCGTATTCGTTATACCAGAGGATGGGATTATAAGCGTGCAGCCAGACAGCGTGCGGTCTTGTACGCGGTTATGGACAAGGCAAAGAGTGCAAACGTTGCACAGCTGACGGACATCGTAAACTCGGTTTCCGGTGAGATTTATACGTCCTACAACGTAAGCGATCTGATCAAGGACGTGCAGGCCATTGCCGGCTACAACGTGATTGCAGAGGACGGAATTGATTCCATGCAAAACGGCTTCCCTCAGGAGGAGCAGCGCATCCAGGCAAACCTGGGCGGAGCACTGGGAGACTGCGTTATTCCCAGAGACCTGACCGACAATGTGAAGTGGCTGCATCAGTTCCTGTTTGATGATTCGGACTACGATCCGTCGGAGACGGTGAAGAGCTACAGCGATAAGATTGCTGAGATGACAAAGGATGCGGTTCCGGAAGAAATGACGGATGCGGATCATACATAAGTGATTTATAACGGTTTTTGATGCACCAAGGGAGGACGAGGTTCGTCCTCCCTTCTTTAATCTATGCGCAGAGGGTTGGACCTTTTGACCCCGGTTATAGGCATGGTATAATGAATGCCATGTGTATCCAAGGTTATGGATGCAACCATGGATTCAGAAGCGATGCACGAAGCGGAGACGGTATGGAAAAGAGAACGATCGAAGCGGTGATCCCGGTGTATAAGCCGGATCAGAGGCTGCTTCAGATACTGGATCTTTTGTCACAGCAGACAGTTCCGGTACGCACCATTCATTTGATCAATACAGGCGAGGAATTCCTGACTGCTTCACTGGCAAGCTGGAACATGACGCAGGAGAACTTCTTGGTACGCTGGCCGAATGTGGTTCTGACACATATACGGCCTGATGAATTTGATCACGGCGGAACCAGAAATGCCGGGTTTCGCAGCTGCAGCCAAGCGGATTATATTCTGACCATGACACAGGATGCACTGCCTGCGGATGAGAGGCTGACGGAGGAGCTGTTAAAGCCCTTTGACATGGATTCGCTGCTGGCGGTTTCCTATGCAAGACAGCTGCCCAATCCCGGAGCGCAGGCGGAGGAGAGGCTGTCACGGATGTTTAATTATCCGGAGACCCCGGCGATCAAGTCCCAGGAGGATACGAAGCGACTGGGGATTAAGACCTATTTTTGCTCCGATGTGTGTGCAATGTACCAAAGGAGTGTGTGGGAGAAAATGGGAGGTTTTTCAAGCCCGGTCATTTTCAATGAGGACATGATTTACGCAGGACATGCGCTGCAGGCGGGATATCGGATTTGCTATGCGGCAGAGGCGAGGGTGTACCATTCCCACACCTATACCGCCATGCAGCAGCTGCGCCGTAACTTTGATCTGGGAGTATCTCAGACGCAGCACCCGGAGGTGTTCGGCGGACTTTCCTCAGAGGGTGAGGGCGTGCAGTATGTAAAGGCGGTTTCGCAGCAGCTTCTTAAGGAAGGTCGGACATGGCAGATCCCGACGTTTGGCTTTCGGTGCGCAGCAAGACTTTTGGGGTATCGAATGGGACGCAGGTACCAGAGACTGCCGAAGAGCGTAATTGTATGGTGTTCCTCCAACCGGCAATACTGGAAGGGCGCTGCGTGTACGCAGGGACCTGTTGGCGGACAAGAGTGACGCTTTGATCCGCATTTCTCTGGGTGGCATAAAGAAATGGAACAGTAATACGAAGCAAGAATGCCCGCCAGACGGGCAGATGGAGAAACTATGTGTGGAATTGTTGGATATGTAGGTAAAAAGCAGGCGGCTCCGATTCTGTTGGACGGGCTGTCTAAACTGGAATACAGAGGCTATGATTCTGCCGGACTGGCGGTTCGTGATGGCAGCAGTCCATTTGAAATTGTAAAGGCGAAGGGACGTCTTAAAGTTCTTGCGGAGAAAACTAATAACGGGCTTTCCGTGCAGGGTGGCTGCGGAATCGGACACACCAGATGGGCGACCCATGGAGAGCCCAGCGAAAATAACGCTCATCCGCACATTAGCAACGACGGATCGGTGGTTGGTGTACATAACGGCATTATTGAGAATTATCAGGATGTAAAGGCGAAGCTGGAACGGAACGGCTACCAGTTTTATTCCAGCACCGATACGGAAATCGTGATCAACCTGATTGAGTTCTACATGAGGAAGTACAATCTGGGACCGATTCATGCCATTACGCACATGATGATGCGTGTACGCGGAACCTATGCGCTGGCAATCATGTTCCAGGACTATCCGGGACAGATTTATGTTGCGCGGAAGGACGCACCGATGATTATCGGCACCGGAAAAGGTGAGACCTTCCTGGCGTCGGATGTGCCGGCGATTCTGAAGTACACGAGAGATGTATATTATATCGATAATCTGGAGGTCGGTGTCCTCGAGGCTGATAAGATTTCGTTCTACAACATTGATCAGGAAGAGATCTCCAAGGAACTGGTGCACGTGGAGATGGATGCAGAGGCGGCAGAAAGAGGAGGATATCCACACTTTATGCTGAAGGAAATCCACGAGCAGCCCAAGGCGGTTCGGGATACCGTCGCATCGGTGATCAATGAGGATGGTGAGCTGGATCTTTCCAAAACCGGACTGACACAGGAGCAGCTTAAGGACCTGGAGCACATATGCATCATCGGATGCGGCTCCGCATATCATGTGGGGGTTGCTATTCAGTACGTGATTGAGGATCTTGCAAGAGTTCCTGTGCGCATCGAGCTGGCATCGGAGTTCCGGTATCGGAATCCGCTTATCGCACCGAACAGTCTGGCCATCATTATCAGCCAGTCGGGAGAGACTGCGGATTCGCTGGCGGCGCTTCGCCTTGCGAAGGATAATGGCATGAAGACCATGGCCATCGTAAACGTGGTGGGCTCCTCCATTGCAAGAGAGGCGGATTATGTATTCTACACGCTGGCAGGACCGGAAATCGCCGTGGCGACAACCAAGGCCTACAGCACGCAGCTGATCGCAGGATATGCCTTTGCACTGGAGCTTGCAGCAGCGAAAGGAGCAGTTGATGCCAATCGGAAGGCGGCGCTGACCCAAGAGATTCAGGAGCTTCCGGACAAGATTGAAAAGGTGCTGGAGGATAAGGAAAGAATTCAGTGGTTTGCCGCAAAGCGCAGCAATGCCCGCGATATCTTCTTTATAGGAAGAGGTATTGATTATGCAATTTCGCTGGAGGGCTCGCTGAAGCTCAAGGAGATCAGCTACATCCATTCGGAGGCGTATGCAGCCGGTGAGCTCAAGCACGGAACCATTTCTCTTATTGAGAACGGTACTCTGACCGTTGGTGTTCTGACACAGCCGGAGCTTTTCGAGAAAACGGTCAGCAACATGGTGGAGGTCAAGAGCCGCGGAGGATATCTGATGGGGCTGACCACCTATGGAAACTACGGCATTGAGGATACTGCCGATTTTACCGTTTATATCCCGAAAACGGATCCGCATTTTGCAACCAGTGTTGCGATTGTGCCGCTGCAGCTGCTGGCCTATTATGTCAGTGTTTCCAAGGGACTGGACGTGGATAAGCCGCGCAACCTTGCAAAGTCGGTGACGGTGGAATGAGATGACGCTAGAGGCGCTTCGCGCCTTGGCCGCCTGCCAATTTCAATCGTGAATTTGCCTGCGGGCAGTGGGTTCACGTTGAAATATGGCAGGTGCTGAACAGATACAAGATACAGGCATAGGATTAAATATGGAACTGAGAGTAGAAGGGGAAGGCGCAGACAGCTACGAGGAGGTCATGCTGATCTATAACGGAGCGCTGCGCCAGATGCAGACCAAGCTGAATATATTGAATGAAGAGTTTCAGCATGTGCACAATTACAACCCGATCGAGCATATCAAGGCGAGACTGAAGACGCCGGAGAGCATCGTGAAAAAGCTTCGCCGCCATGGCTATCCGTCAACACTGGAGAACATGGTAAAGCACTGCAATGACATTGCCGGTGTTCGCGTTATCTGCGATTTTACATCGGACATTTATAAGATAGCGGACATGATCAGCAATCAGAGCGACATACGCGTGCTGGCGATCAAGGACTATCTGGTCAGCCCCAAGCCAAGCGGCTACAAGAGCTACCATATGATCGTGACGGTGCCGGTGTATCTGTCGGACCGTATCGTAGATACGAAGGTGGAAATACAGATCCGTACCATTGCAATGGACTTTTGGGCCAGCCTGGAGCACAAGATTCAGTATAAGTTCACTGGGGATGTGCCGTCCTCCATTGCGGAAGAGCTGCTCGAGTGCGCACACATGGTGTCCAATCTGGATGAAAAGATGCTGTCACTGAATAATGAGATCCAGGAGATGAGTGCAGAGGAAGCGTCCGGAAAAAGAAACTGAGCGAACAGAACAAATATAAACTGTACAAAAAGAGGAGTGCCCGGGGGCCTTTCGGCTCCCGGGCTTATTATGAAAAAATCATCAAACTGTCGTTTGCTTTGATGATTACAATATAGCAGTTGAGTATGAACAAAATATGAACGAAGCATGAATATATGTGAACATTATACAAAATCGAGGTAAAGAAAAGAATACTATGCAACAAAATGACGAATGCGGCAGGGGGCTGCTTTCGTTGTAAAAGTGAGGGGATGATGTTATCATAAACCCTGATTTGACGAATACAAGGCACAGCGTGAGAGCAGGCCGGAGGGAATCAGTCCATGAGCGATACATTTATGCAGGAAGTACAGGAAGAAGAGAATTCC
>CAVBQH010000084.1:0-9570 GCA_963597485.1 Acutalibacteraceae bacterium | reverse complement strand
TATGCCTGCAAGCAGTCAATTCACGTTGAAATGTGGCAGGTGCTAAACAGATACACGTAACTAAAATCCACTATGGCAGGAACAACAGGAAGGAAAAGTTCATCAGCAAGAAGTACACAGTCAAGTCGGCAGGGTTCCAGAGGCGGGGCAGCAAGGAAAGGCTCCTCATCATCGAGGAGCTCCGGCTCCCGCAGCAGAAGTTCCTCATCCAGAAGCTCTGCCGCCTCCAAAAGGAGCTCCGCGGCAAGGAAATCCTCCGGGAGCCGCTCTCGCTCCAGAACGGCCGGTCGGCAGGAGCCAACTGTAATGCAGCGCGATGTGACCTTGATCGCGCTGTTTGCAGCTATGGTTTTCCTGTTCCTGTGTAATTTTATGAGCCTCGGCATTGTAGGAGAGTTTTTCTCTCATATGATGTTCGGGCTTTTTGGCGTGCTTTCCTATCTGCTCCCGGTTATCATTTTTTCCCTGTATCTCTACTATGTTCTTATGGTGGAAAAGGATGACGGAATTGTCGTCAAGATCCTGGCGATACTGGGGCTTTTATTGATCATTTGTATTTTTACCGAGTTGCTCAGTGCGGATATGGCGTCTCAAACCGGATATGATCCGGCAGCCATCTACACGAGGAGTGCTGAGGCTCATTCCGGGGGCGGAATTCTGGGAGGAACCATTGCTTATGTGCTGTACCAGCTTTTAAAGGGGTTCGGAACAGTTCTTGTCCTGCTGGTAGGAGCGGCGGCATGCGCATATGCACTGGTGCAGAAATCCATTCTGGAGATGGCACGGGATACCGCAATGGATGCAAGGCTTCACCACTTAGAGCGTCTGGAGGAACAGGAGCGCTACCAGGAGGAGCATCCGGAGGAATTTGAAGAAGAGTACGAGGATTCTGAATCGGATTATGAAAACCTGCCGTCTCCTTCCCATTATGAGGAGAGCCGACAGCGCTATCAGGAGCTGCAAAGACAGCGCAAGGCCAGACTTCGCCAGGTGCAGGAGCAGCAGAAAATGGCCAGGTATCAGGAGGAGACTTCGGAGCCCGGGAACATGTGGAACACCGACCTTTCTGCCGATGCAGGCTTTATGGAGGCTGCGCCGCCGGTCAAAGAGGCCGTACAGGAAACGGCACCTGAGCCTACGCCGGTAAGAATGGATGCGCCGGTTGTTAAGACAGATGCACCGGCCAAAACGGATATGCTGATTAAGACCGATGTGCAGGTAAAGGCCGACGCACCGGTACCGGACGCTGTGCAGGAAGCACCTCCGGTTGTCATTGATCCGCAGGAGGCAATTCAGGAATACAAAAGGGCACTGGAGGAGCAAAAGCGGCAAGAAGACCTCCGGCGCCGGCAGGAGGAAGAGGAGACAAGAAAGCAGGAGCGGCTGGCCCGCGAGCTTCGCCGCAACCAGGAAAGCCTTCATGAGCTGCACGCAGAGGATTATCTGGACGAGGCAGACGATGAGCCGGAGACAGGTGATTTTGCTGATCAAAATGACACAGCCGCCTTGCCGGAAGCTGGTATTACTGCCGCCAAGGCCGGTATGGCCGGCGTTGTTACAGCGGCAGCCGTTTCTACAGGAGTATCCTCTATGCCGTCCCAGGCATCGGCACGGCCGCTTTCCCACACCGGCGGAATGCTTGCGGAGAACATTCTGGCAGACCCTTCGGAGATGGCATTTGCAGACAATGCATCGCCAGCTTCTTCCGAAAAGAAAGAGGAGTACATCCCGGAAATTTTTGAAGAGGTTCCCGGGATTCGTGTGATACGGAAGGAGCCTTCTGTTTCTGATCGTGAGAGAGAAAGCGTTGCGCCGGCATCTGCGATGAACCGCGTTGATGAGCCGGCTGCATCGGTGCCGAATACGGCCGCGCAGCCGGATGAACCTGCGATGGTCCCTGGTGTGCAGCAATCGGTGCCGAATATGGCTGCGCAGCCGGATGAAATTATGCCGATCCCTGAGGCTACGGGGGAAGAGGCAGTACCGATTTTGGAATCACCGCATTCCGATGTTTCTGAGGATGTCTCTTCAGCTTCCACGCTGCAGCAGGAAGAAGCTGTGTCACAGGATAGCCGGATGTTTGAGGAAGCGGCGCCGGTTTCGAATGCCTCGGCGCAGACGCCGGGTATTTCAGAGTCTGCTCTTCCTGACATCCCGGTGCATACAGAAAGAGAAATTACGTCACCTCCACCCGGGAATGCGGCGGAAATGCCAGGCGGTATCGAGGAGACAGAAGCGCCCGTGCAAGAGCGCAGCGGCCTGGAACAAACGCCCATGCAGCCGGAGGTTCTGCCCCCAAAGACAGAAGCTCCGCCGGTGCGACGCGAATATGTCTTCCCGCCCATTTCGCTTTTGCATAAGGGCGAAGGCTCTATGGCGGATACGGATGATGAGCTTCGTGAGACCGCACAGCTTTTGCAGACAACGCTCCGGAATTTCGGAGTAAAAATTACCATCACGGACATTTCGCAGGGACCCTCTGTTACGCGGTATGAAATGCTGCCGGAAATGGGTGTTAAAGTCAGCAAAATTGTCTCTCTTGCAGACGACATTAAGCTGGCCCTTGCCGCGACGGACATTCGTATTGAAGCACCGATCCCCGGCAAATCGGCCATCGGCATCGAGGTTCCGAATAAAGAGGCGGCGCCGGTTGCTCTGCGCGACATCGTAGATACGGAGGAATTCCGTGCGCAGAAGTCCAGGCTTGCTTTTGCGGTCGGTAAGGACATCGGCGGTAAGCCGGTATTCGGTGATATTGCAAAAATGCCGCACGTTTTAATTGCCGGTGCGACAGGATCCGGTAAATCGGTCTGCATCAATACCATCATTATGAGCCTTTTGTTCCATGCAAAGCCCGAAGAGGTCAAGCTCATCATGATTGATCCGAAGGTGGTTGAGCTGTCGGTATACAACGGAATTCCGCATCTGATGATTCCGGTGGTGACCAATCCGCAGAAGGCGGCAGCCGCGCTGAACTGGGGAGTTGCGGAGATGGAGGCAAGGTACCGTGCCTTTGCAGACGCAAGGGTTCGCGATATCAAGGGCTACAATGCCCTGGTGCGTCAGCACCAGCAGATGCAGGAGGGCGGCGAGAATGAAGCCGTCATGCACTTCATGCCGCAGCTGGTCATCATTGTGGATGAGCTTGCCGACCTTATGATGGTTGCCAAAAATGACGTAGAGACGGCCATTTGCCGTCTTGCACAGCTGGCAAGAGCTGCCGGTATTCATCTGATCATCGCTACGCAGCGTCCTTCCGTGGATGTCATTACGGGTCTGATCAAGGCGAACATGCCAAGCCGCATTGCCTTCCGCGTTTCCTCCGGTGTAGACTCCAGAACCATTCTGGATATGAACGGAGCAGAAAAGCTGCTGGGAAAGGGCGATATGCTGTTCTTCCCGCAGGGACTTCCGAAGCCGAATCGTGTACAGGGGTGCTTTGTCTCAGATGATGAGGTTACCGACGTGGTCAATTTCATTGTGGCCAACAATCCGGCATCGGAGGAAGAGTCCAGGCGTCATCAGCAGGAAATCGATGCCATTGAAGCAGGGAGCAGTACCCCCGCAGCTGCCGGCACCGGAGCGGAGCATGCACAGGAATCGGACGTGGATGAGCTTTTTGCAAGCGCTGGCCGCTTTATCATTGAACGCGGCAATGCTTCTATCGGACTTTTACAGCGCAAATATCGCATCGGCTTTAACCGGGCGGCCAGGATTATGGATCAGCTCTGCGAAAAGGGCGTGGTCGGCGAAGCGGTAGGGACAAAAGCCCGGGCGATCCTGATGACGCCGGAGCAGTTTGACAGCTACTGCCGTGACAACGGATATGAGTTTGTAGAATGAAGGGTAACTATTCGCAGCAGTGAGGTCTTTGGTGCCGCAGACAGGGTGCGGCATAGAAAGGAAAAAATGGCAGCAACGATTATTAACGGAAAGGAAATCTCCGCGCAGATTAAGGCGGAGCTGCGGGAGAAGGTTCAAAGGATTCAGGAGGAAGGCGGCAGGGTTACGCTTGCCGTCATTCTGGTCGGTGAGAACCCCGCCAGCAAGGTATACGTTCGGAATAAGATCCGCTCCTGTGAGGAATGCGGCATCATTAACCGCGAAATTCTGCTGCCGGAAACCATTTCCGAGGAAGAGCTTCTTGCCCGCGTGGATGAGCTCAATCAGGATCCGGACGTGAACGGCATCCTGGTTCAGCTTCCGCTTCCCAAGGGAATGGATGAGCAGCGCGTTATCCGGCGCATTGATCCGGCCAAGGATGTAGACGGCTTTCACCCGGCAAGCGTCGGAGCACTTTCCATCGGCCTTCCCGGATTCGTTTCCTGCACACCGGCCGGCATCATCGAGTTACTCCACCGCAGTGCGGTTGACTGCAGCGGCAAGGAGTGCGTAATTGTGGGACGCAGCAACATCGTCGGAAAGCCGATGGGAATGCTGATGCTGCGGGAAAACGCAACGGTTACCATTGCACATTCCAAAACAACGGATCTGCCGTCCGTTTGTCGGCGTGCGGACATTCTGATTACCGCCATCGGCAGACCGAAGATGTTCACCAAAGAGTATGTAAAAGAGGGAGCTGTGGTCATTGACTGTGGAATCAACCGCGATGATAACGGGAAGCTGTGCGGCGATGTCGATTATGAGGACGTATTCCCAGTGGCCGGTGCCATCACGCCGGTTCCGGGAGGAGTTGGTCCGATGACCATTGCCATGTTGATGAATAATTGCGTAAAAGCCTATGAAATGTCCAACATGCGGAAATGAATTACCGGACGGCGCGTTGTTTTGCGAAAAATGTGCCGGAGAAATCAAAATCGTACCGGAATACGAAACCAGGCTGGAAGAACAGATCAGTATCAGCATGGAGAGCGTAACGAAGGTAATCGAAGAAGAGAAGGCGGTCGAGGCGGATACGGTTCCCATTGATACCGCTGCCGTAAAGGCTGGCATATCCGCGCAGCTTGCAGCGGATGCAGAAGCTGCCAAGGCCAAGGAGGCTGCTGCGCAGCAGCGGCAGGAGCGCCGCGAGCAGGCACGCAAACGACGTCATGCGCGGTATGCATCCCGAAGACGGTATGTAAAGTTCATGCTGGTTTTCCTGGTGGGCGCATTGTCCATGGGGATATTCATCCTTCTGCTCTGGGTTGGCGGTTTTTTTAATGATTTTCGTTCGCAGTCCTATTATGTAGGAAGAGCGTATCAATATGCCAGCAGCGGCGAGTATCATAAAGCGGCGGATGAAATTGATAAGGCCATTGCGTTGGACCGAGGGGCATCCTCCGGCGAGGATGATGCAGATCCTGCAGCCGAACGTGATGTCGCGGCTGATTCAGAGCCGGCGGATAAAGAAACGTCCGAAGATACAGGTCAGGAGCAGGGAGCGCAGCATCAGACCGTAGCAACGCTCTATCTTTTAAAGGCCGAATATCTTCAAAAGGCCGGTGAAGAGGGCCTCGCGCTGGGCGCGGCAAGTCAGGCAATGGAGGATCCAAGCTCTACCGAGGAGGAGGACATCGCTGCCTATGGCCGTATGATCGCCATCTACGCGTCCTATGAAGAATATGATAAAATAGCAGAGCTTCTCTCCAAATGCACGCGTCAGCAGGTGATAGAGAGCTACCTGCAGTATGCATTGTTTGAGCCGATGTTCTCCGCAGAGGAGGGGACCTATGATGCTCCCTTTTCTCTGGAGCTCAAGGACGAGGGAGAAGGCTCCATTTTCTATACGCTGGACGGTTCGGTGCCCACCACGTCATCGGTACTGTATACCGGTCCGATTGAGCTCTCCGAGGGAACCTGGAAGGTTTCGGCCATTTATGTAAATCACTTTAATCTGAGCAGTCAGGTTGTTACAAGGACCTACCGGATCAAGCAGAAGGACGCCTCATGAGCAAAAGGAAAGCTGCGTAATAGTTACCCGAAATTTAATGTACCAGAAGGGAGTAGAGAATATGTTTGAAATCACAAGAAAAGAGCTTCTTGGACCCAAGGTCTACCGTATGGATATTACGGCACCGCGGGTTGCAGAACGCGCAATGCCGGGACAGTTTCTGATTGTCCGGGCCGATGCGGACGGAGAGCGCATTCCGCTTACCATCTGCGATGACGACAAGGAGAAGGGACAGATTACCATTGTGTTCCAGACTGTCGGTGCAGAGACCACAAGGATGGCCGAGCTGGAGGTCGGAGACAGCTTCGCGGATGTTGTCGGACCGCTTGGAAATCCTTCTGATCTGGTGGATATTCCACTGGAGGAGCTGCGGCAGAAGAAGCTTTTGTTCATCGCAGGCGGTGTCGGAACCGCACCGGTGTATCATCAGCTGAAATGGCTTCATGAGAACGGTGTTGATGCCGACTGCATTCAGGGCGCAAGATCCAAGGATATCCTGATTCTTGAGGATGAAATGAAGGCTGTCACCGGAAATCTGTATTTTGCAACCGATGACGGCTCCTACGGCATTCACGGAAACGTTTGCGTTGCACTGCAGCAGCTGTATGATGAGGGAAAGCGCTACGATCACTGCGTTGTCATCGGACCGATGATCATGATGAAGTTCGCTTGCGCGTTGACGAAGAAGCTTGGAATTCCCACCGCTGCCAGCATGAATACCATCATGGTCGACGGAACCGGAATGTGCGGTGCATGTCGGCTGATGGTGGGCGGAGAGGTGAAGTTTGCCTGCGTGGACGGCCCGGAATTTGACGGCTGGGAGATCGATTTTGATCAGGCAATGCAGCGCTCCAGGCTCTACAAGACCGAGGAGGGACGCCTTATGCTCAAGCTCCAGGAGGGCGATACCCACGAGGGCGGCTGCGGTCACTGTAAGTAAGATAGATACCTTCACAGCAGGGCTCTGTTGACGGCTGTTACAAAGGAGAGTAAAGAATATGGCAATTCAGGTTGATATGATGAAAAAGGTGCCGGTTCGGGAGCAGGATCCCGCAGTCCGCGCCACGAATTTTGAAGAGGTTTGTCTGGGATACAACGCAGAAGAGGCACAGGCAGAGGCTTCCCGCTGCCTAGGCTGCAAGAATCCCCAGTGCGTACAGGGATGTCCTGTATCCATTAACATTCCGGGCTTTATATCCGAGCTGAAAACCGGCAATGTAAAGGGAGCCTACGAGGTCATCAGCGAGTCCTCCGCACTTCCTGCTGTCTGCGGCCGTGTCTGCCCGCAGGAGCGCCAGTGCGAGGCCAAGTGCATTCGCGGCATCCGCGGCGAAGCGGTATCCATCGGTAAGCTTGAACGCTTTACTGCAGATACCGCCAGAGAGATGGGCATCCGTCCGGAGAATCATTCCGTCCCCAACGGCAAGAAGGTCGCTGTCATCGGTGCCGGTCCTTCCGGCCTCACCTGTGCGGGCGATCTTGCCAGAATGGGATACAACGTTCATATTTTTGAGGCGCTGCACAAGGCAGGCGGTGTTTTGGTTTACGGAATTCCGGAATTTCGTCTGCCCAAGGACCGCGTCGTTGCCAAGGAAGTGGAGAATGTCAAGGCCCTCGGCGTCACCATCGAAACAGATTGTGTGGTAGGCCGTTCCACAACCGTGGATCATCTGATGAAGGAGGAGGGCTTTGATGCCGTCTTCATCGGCTCCGGAGCAGGCCTTCCGACATTTATGAACATTCCCGGGGAGCAGGCCCTCGGCGTATTCTCTGCCAATGAGTTTCTGACTAGATCCAATCTGATGGGAGCCTATTCCGAGGAATCCCGGACACCGATTATGCGTCCGAAGAAGTGCGTTGTTGTCGGCGGCGGCAATGTAGCCATGGACGCAGCAAGAACGGCAAGACGCCTCGGCGCAGAGACACACATTGTCTACCGCCGCAGTGAGGAGGAGCTACCGGCCAGAAAGGAAGAGGTCGGCCATGCGAAGGAGGAGGGCATTGTCTTTGATCTTCTCTGCAATCCGACGGAGATTCTGGTGGATGAAAACGGCTGGGTGAAGGGATGCCGGTGCGTCCGTATGGAGCTTGGCGAACCCGATGCGTCCGGAAGACGCCGGCCGGTGGAGATTCCGGACTCTGCATTTGAAATCGAGTGCGATGCCGTCATCATGGCTCTTGGAACATCGCCCAACCCGCTGCTGCACCGGACCACAGAGGGCCTGGACGCTGATAAGAGAGGGCGCCTTATTGTCAAGGAAGGTACTGAAGAGACGTCCAAGCCGGGCGTATTCGCCGGCGGCGACGCTGTAACCGGAGCTGCAACGGTCATCCTGGCCATGGGAGCCGGCAAGCAGGCCGCAAAGGAAATTGACGAGTATCTGAAGAACGCATGAAGACAGAAAGACTGCAGCTAAGCGCCGATATCCAGCGCGACATATTCGGGCGGGGCGATGCCTTTGTCCGCAGAATCGAAGAGGAGCTGGACGTTTCGATAGTGACTCGCGATGGAGAAATTCTCATCTCCGGAGATGATCCGGAGGCCGTTTCGCAGGCCATGCTGACGCTTCGGCAGCTGGCAGGGCTTGCCGGAAGGGGAACCATGATCGAGGATCAGAATGTGAATTATATTCTGGACGTGCAGAAGGAGGCCCGGGACAATCCGGACCTTCTGCCCGCCCTTGACAGCGATGTGATCTGCCATACGACAACCGGAAAGCCCATTAAGCCCAAGACCATCGGTCAGGAAAAATACATTCAGGCCATCCGGGATCATCTGATCGTTTTTGCAAACGGACCGGCCGGTACCGGCAAGACATTTCTTGCCATGGCAATGGCTATTACGGCCTTTCAGAACCATGAGGTGGAGCGGATTATACTGACGCGCCCTGCCATTGAAGCCGGAGAGAAGCTGGGCTTTCTTCCGGGTGATCTGCAGAGCAAGGTGGATCCGTATCTGCGTCCGCTCTATGATGCGCTGTACCAGATTATGGGAGCCGACAAGTTTCAGGCCAATATGGAGAAGGGACTTATCGAGGTAGCTCCGCTCGCCTATATGCGCGGACGCACGCTGGACAATGCCTATATCATTCTGGATGAAGCGCAGAACACCACTCCGGAGCAGATGAAGATGTTTCTGACACGCTTTGGCTTCGGCTCCCACGCGGTGATCACCGGTGATGCCACTCAGAAGGACCTGGCAAGAGGCGCCGTATCCGGTCTGGATGTAGCCACAAGGGTCCTTGCCCGCAAAAAGATCGAGGGTCTTTGCTTTGTGACACTGGATGCCAGAGATGTGGTGCGCCATCCGGTCGTGCAGAAGATCGTAAAAGCCTATGAGGAGTATGAAAAACATGCAGCTGCAGCTGATCGTCAGCGAAGAGAATACCGCAGATCCCAGTCTTGAGTTTGATTTTGACAAGGAAGAGATCGCAAGAGCCGTTTGTGAAAAGGTTCTGGAGCTGGAAGCGTGCCCGGTACCGGCGGAGGTTTCCCTAAGTTATGTCGGCGATGAAGAGATCCGCAGTATCAACAGCGCATGCCGCGGACTGGATCAGTCCACCGATGTGCTCTCCTTCCCGAATCTTCCGTTTGAAGGTGCTGACGGCCCCGGAAACTGGGAAATTCTCCTGGAGTCAGGTGAAGGTACTGTGCCGGCGGATTATATGGATCCGGAA
>CAVBQH010000083.1:0-9579 GCA_963597485.1 Acutalibacteraceae bacterium | reverse complement strand
AGTCAGCAAAGCGTCCCCGAACCGGACATCTCCGCCAGGACCCGTCGCTTGACCGTCCTCTGTACAGCAACACCAGCTCTTTTTACTGCGCGAAAAGTCCCCGTGCAGACTTGTCATTACCTCCCGAGTGGTTTATCATTGGCATACATGGGGAGGAAATTCCCAAAATTTGACATGAATGTGGCAGAAAGTGGGAGGACTGCAGGAAACCGATCATGACGAAGACGTTCTCGGGCGAATATCATCATTCCCTCGACACCAAGGGAAGGCTGATTGTGCCGGCGAAGTTCAGAGAGATACTGGGCAGTCACTTCTGGATTGGAAGGGGCTTTGATAAGTGTCTCCAGATTTACGATGAGGACGACTGGAATGCATTTTCGGATCGCTTAAAGGCCTTGCCGTCGAACTCCAGACAGGCAAGAGAGCTGGTGCGCTACTTTATGTCCGGAACGATGGAAGTGGAAATTGACAAGCAAGGCCGGATTCTTCTTCCTCCGCAGCTGCGGCAGCTGGCCGGGATCGACAAGAACGTCGTCTTCGTCGGCATGGGGGCCAGAGGTGAGCTTTGGAGCGAGGAAGAGTACACGGCCTACGATGAGGATCATACACCGGAGGATATCAGTGCAATTTCGGATGAGCTTCTGGCAGGCGGTTTCCAGATCTAATGCAGGAGGAGGGAAGGTCCAATGGAGTTTAATCATGTTCCCGTCCTTCTGGACGAGGTAATGGACGGTTTAAACCTGCAGCCCTCCGGCATCTATGTGGATGGAACGCTGGGAGGAGCGGGACACAGCTCGCAGATTGCAGCCAGACTGACGGAAGGCGGACGCCTGATCGGCATCGATCAGGACAGGGATGCGATTGCAGCAGCGTCCAGACGGCTGGAAGCGTTTGGCGACATGGTCACCATCGTGCACGACAATTATGAACATATCCCGCAGATTCTGCAGCAGCTGGGGATTTCATCGGTAAACGGCATTTTGCTGGATATCGGGGTCTCTTCCTACCAGCTGGATAATCCGGAACGGGGATTTTCCTACAACAGTGATGAGCCGTTGGACATGCGGATGGATCAGGAGAGTCCTGTGACGGCAGCGGATATCGTGAATGAGAGAAGCCAGGAAGAGCTCACACGAATTCTCCGTGATTACGGAGAGGAGCGGTATGCCTCCAACATTGCACGGCGGATTGTACAGGAGAGGGAGAGCAGACCCTTTACCACAACAGGAGACCTGGTTCGGGTGATTCGCGCCAGCGTTCCGATGAAGATGCAGGAAAAATACGGGAATCCCTGCAAGCGTTCTTTCCAGGCTATTCGCATTGCGTGCAACCGGGAGCTGGATGTTCTGCAGGATTCGATCGACCAACTGATTGACCTTTTGGCACCGGGCGGAAGGCTGTGCATCATCACCTTCCATTCGCTGGAGGATCGAATTGTCAAGAATGCGTTTCGGCGCAATGAGAATCCGTGTACATGTCCGCCGGAGTTTCCGGTTTGTGTTTGCGGCAAGAAGTCAAAGGGGAAGGTAATTACAAGAAAACCGATCGTTCCGTCGGAGAACGAACTGGAACGCAACAAACGGGCAGCGAGCTCAAAGTTGCGTGTGTTTGAAAAAGCCGGAGCGGATGTATAGCTCCGGTGAAAGAGGCAGCTATGGCAAATAGAAATTATAGTCGCGTTTCCGCAGGGAACACGCATAAAAGCTCCGGAGGGAGCAGATATCGTCAAAATCCATACGCCGCTGACAGTTATGTCTATGGTGCAGCAGCACCGATGTATGATCCTTTTGAGGAACAGGGAAGGGACCGTGACTACTACGCAGAGGACAGAAGAGAGCCGGGGCAGCAGACAAAAGCCAGACACTTTATGAATCCGCTGGCTGTGATGAGCATCATTGTAATGATCGGGCTGATCTCTTATTTTCTGTTTCAGTATGTGGCGCTGCAGTCCAAGGTGACGACGGCGGTGAAGGAGATCGCAAGTCTGGAGTCGGAACTGGCAACTCTAAAGAGCGACAACAGCGAGAAGCAGGTAGAGATCAATTCCAGCATCAGTCTGGATGATATCAAGTATCGCGCCATTGCGGAGCTGGGCATGACGTATGCACAGGAAGATCAGATCGTAACCTATGATGGAGAGTCGGGCGACTATGTGCGTCAGGTGACGAAAATCGGGCAGTAGCTTTCAACCGTGAATATGCCTGCAGGCGGTCAATTCGTGTTGGAATGGGCAGAGGCTAAGCAGAAAGAAATTGTAAATGGCAGATAACAGGCACTCCGTGCAGCGGGGGGGAAGAAAGCCGGGCGGCGATCTTCCCCGCCGCACAAGGACAAGGCAGTTCAACAAAAAAATGCAGACAAAGCTGGTAGTACTGTTCGCTCTGGTACTGCTGGCTTTTGTCGCGCTTATTATACGGATTGCATACATCAACAAAAATAACGGCAATGACTACAAACGCCAGATTCTCTCCCAGCAGTCCTATGATTCCAGAGAGATCCCCTATAAGCGAGGGACCATTGCCGACCGCAACGGGACCGTACTGGCAACAAGTGAGCTGATTTACAACGTCATTGTGGATGCGTATCAGATCAACAACGGACCGGAAAACGAGGACGGAGAGAGCAGCTACAAGGAGCCGACACTGGAAGCCTGTGAACGGCTCGGCCTGGACCGGAGCACTGTGGAGCAGTACATCCATGACAATCCGGATTCCCGCTACTATATTGCCAAAAGGGGTCTGTCCTATCAGGAAAAGACAGCCTACGAGAAGGAAATTTCGGACGCAGCAGACCGCGTAGCCAACATAAAGGAGGAAATCAAGGCGGAGCAGGACGGAGCTGCCAATGAAACAAAGTTGGCGGATCTGCAAAGTCAGCTCGAGGATGCGCAGGCAACCAACAGCGAGTATCAGAACATTCAGGGAATCTGGTTTGAATCCTCGTATTCCAGAAGCTATCCGAACGGAACACTTCTGTCGCATGTGCTCGGATTTTCCGGCAGCGGTAATCAGGGAGCCTTTGGACTGGAGGAGTACTATAACAGCACGCTGAACGGAACCTCCGGCCGTGAATACGGATACCTCAATGACAGCTCCAACCTGGAGCGTACGGTGATCGATGCAACGGACGGCAATAATCTGACGCTTACCATTGATGTTAATGTTCAGAGCATTGTGGAGAAGTACCTGCAGGAGTTCATGGATGAGTACAAGGATGGTGATTACCACGAAGGGTACGGGGCAAGAAATGTAGGCTGCATCATCCAGGACGTCAACAACGGTGAGATCCTTGCCATGGCAAGTTATCCGACCTTCGATCCCAACGATCCGTATAATGCAGATCTCCTGGTGGGTATGCCGGTTCTGAGTGACGGAGAAACGGATCCGACATCTCCCAATTACGACGGATTCGCGAAGGATTCGCCGACCTACAATTACCTGACCCAGGAGGACGTGGATACCATCTCCGAGGACAACGAGCAGCTATCGCGTTACCTGTATGCGCTGTGGAACAATTTCTGCATTTCCACGTATTACGAGCCGGGATCGACGGCGAAGCCTTTTACCATGGCAGCGGCACTGGAATCCGGGAGCCTTACGGGAGATGAGACCTACTACTGCGGCGGCTCTTTGACAGTGGACGGCTGGGAGATTAAGTGTCACAACACCGACGGTGACGGAATGCTGACACTGAATGAAGCTATTGAGCGCTCCTGCAATGTGGTCCTGATGGATATGGCGCTGGCAACCGGCGAGGAAATTTTCTGTAAGTTCCAGAGAATCTTTAATTTTGGATTGAAAACCAACATCGATCTTGCCAAAGAGGTCCGTACAGACGGGCTGATCTACACGGCGGATAAGATGGTGGATGTTGACCTTGCAACAAACTCCTTCGGACAGAACTTTGATGTCACCATGATTCAGATGATCACCGGCTTTTCTTCACTGATCAACGGAGGCTACTATTACGAGCCGCATGTGGTGAGTAAGATTACAAGCGCCGGTGGTGCTACGGTGCAGAACATCGAGCCAAGGCTTGTGAAGCGCACCATTTCCGAAGAAACCAGCGCGAAAATTCGTGAAGCCTGCCTGCAGGTTGTGGCCGGCGCTAACGGCACCGGTAAAACAGCACGGCCGGCGGGATATATGATCGGCGGCAAAACGGGAACGGCGGAGACGATCCCGAGAGACAAGACCAACTATGTTGTTTCGTTTATGGGATACGCACCGGCGGATGATCCGCAGATTGCCATTTACGTGGTTGTGGACCGCGTCAATCACTATCCGCAGGATGATGCCAAGTATGCTACCCGCATCGTACGGAAGGTGCTGACCGAGGTTCTGCCGTATCTTGGAATCTACATGACCGAGGAGCTTTCGGAGGATGAAAAGGCAGAGCTGGAGCAGATGAATCTTGATAATACACTGGCCTACGGCGCCGGGAATTACAACCAGAAGCCGGTGGCGATCATCTGCGATGTGGACACGGACGGCGACGGTGTGGCGGATGCGGTTGACGGAAACGGAGACGGTACACCGGATACGCCGGTTGACACCAATGGTGATGGCGTGACGGATGCGCTGGATGTAGACGGAGACGGCAAGGCGGATCAGTATGACACGGACAACGACGGAGTGGTGGATTCAGCCAATCCGAAGGAAGGTCAGATTGATCAGACCAGAAACGATGCCAGTGAACAGATCTGGAAAACCTATGAGGTGGATGCAGCTACCGGATTCTACATCAATCCAAACAACGGAAACCTGATTGATCCGAATACGGGATATGAATACAGCACCTCTGCGCTGCCGGAAAATCTTGGGACCGGAAAGGCCTCCAATGCGGCGGGAAGTGCCGCGGATTCGGACGGCAACACAGCGGAAGGCACGGGCGGAAACGGTACGGTACCTACGCCTGCGAACACGGACACTGCGCAGGATGGCACTGCACAGGCAGCGGCCACGACTGGATCACAGCAAAGCGCTTCGGATGAAACGGGTAAGAGTGCGGCGGATACGAATGCACAAGGGACGGCCGAGGCCGCAGAGCAATGATACGAAGCCGGAAAATGTGAGGATGCGGCTGCAAAATGGAGCGGCACAGGAGGAGTGACATGTATTTTTACACATTGGCAAATATCATTGTTCCGATGGCAATAGGCTTTACTGCATCAGCGATTACCGGAAAATTCCTGATTCCGGTGCTGATCAAAAAGAAAGCGCAGCAGACCGAGCGGGATGATGGACCCAAGACGCATTTGAATAAGACAGGTACGCCGAATATGGGTGGAATCATGATTCTGGTCGGACTTGCGATTGCGTGTCTTCTGATGGCGGTCTGGGACCCGCAGGTACTGCCGGTTTTATTCCTGACACTGGGCTTTGGACTGGTCGGCTTTGCCGATGACTACCTGAAGGTGAAGAAAAGAAGCAGCGACGGACTTTCGGTGAAGCAGAAGATGGCGCTGCAGATCGTAATTTCGATCGTGTTCGGCCTGATTCTGGTATACACCGGGGAGCTTGGAGACCTTACCATGAAGGTTCCGTTTGCGGAAGGGATGGTACTGGATCTGGGACTACTCAGCTTTCCGGCACTGGTGTTCATCTCCATTGCGACTGTAAACGGCACCAATTTCACAGACGGTGTGGACGGACTTTCGACGTGTGTAACCATTGCGGTGGCACTCTTTTTCACCATTGCAGCGGCTCTGACAGGGAGCGGTGCTTCAGCGGCCGGCGGAGCGATGATCGGCGCGCTTTTGGGATTTCTTCTTTACAATGCACACCCGGCAAAGATCTTTATGGGAGATACCGGATCGCTTGCCCTGGGCGGCTTTGTAGTCGGCATGGCGTATGTTCTGGGACTGCCGTTGTACATTCCGATTGTCGGATTTATTTACATGCTGGAGGTGATTTCAGTGATTCTCCAGGTGGCCTATTTCAAAAAAACACACGGCAAGCGGCTGTTCCGCATGGCACCCATTCATCATCACTTTGAGCTGGGCGGATACAGCGAGGTGCAGGTGGTTGCTTTATTTACCATCGTAACTGTTCTTTTGAGCGGGATAGCACTTTTGGGCCTGTGGTGATACGGACGATATACTGCGTGGTAGGAAAAACTTTGGAGCGTGGATGGCAGAGCAGATTCTGAATAAAACTTCATACCGGGAATTTGCTGCGGCGAAAAGCTCCAAAAGGCCGGGGAAGGGCCGGAAAACGGGACAAAGACCGCCTGCTGCAGGCAATAACCCGCAGCGCGGCAGGAGCAATATGCGGGTGGTCTCCGTGCGGCATGCAAGGGCCAGTCAGGATTATACCTTGATCGCGATTGTGCTGTTCCTGATTGCTTTTGGTCTTATGATGCTTTATTCCACCAGCTCATATGAGGCGGCACTGGATTTCAACGGGGATTCTGCGCACTACCTAAAGCGGCAGGCGGCGGCAACCGCAGTCGGAATTGCAGTGATGGTGGTGGTGTCTTACGTTCCTCTGAAGCTGTGGCGCAGGTTTTCCTGGTGGATTTACCTGTTTTCGCTGATTATGGTTTTCCTGGTGTATCCCTTCGGTACGCGGGTAAACGGCGCAAAGCGTTGGATTTACATCGGACCGGTGTCCATACAGCCGGCTGAGATCTGCAAGTTTGCGATCATTGTGCTGATGGCGGTTAATCTCTCGAGGGTATCGGTGAAAATACTAAAGAGCAAGCAAACGACGCTTTTACTGCTGGCACCTGCGCTTGTTCAGGCCGGCGCCATCCTGATCATCACGACCAATTTGAGCTCAGCTGCCATTGTGGGAATGATCGCAGTCAGCATGCTGTTCGTAACAGATGACCATTACGGCCGTTATTTTATCTTTCTTGCGGGAGTGGTGGGTGTATGCGTCTTGGCAGTTGTTATTGCGGTACAGACCCAGGGAAGCCTTAGCTTCCGTTTTAATCGTATCCTGGTCTGGCTGGATCCTGCAGCATATTCGGATGATACCGGCTACCAGGTCCTGCAGGGACTTTACGGCGTCGGCTCCGGAGGGATCTTTGGAAAAGGTCTTGGACAGAGCATGCAAAAGCTTGGCTACATCCCGGAGGCCCAGAACGATATGATTTTCTCGATCATCTGTGAGGAGCTGGGAATGTTCGGTGCGATCTCGATCATTATGCTGTTCGTGATTTTGTGCTGGCGGATTATGAATATTGCAAACCATGCCAAATCACGCTACGAATCGCTCCTGGCAGTGGGAGTTATGATCCATATTGCGGTTCAGGTGATTCTGAATATCGCCGTCGTTACCAACAGCATTCCGAATACGGGCGTTACCCTTCCGTTTTTTTCCTACGGAGGTTCTGCAATTGTTATTCTCCTGGCGGAAATCGGATTGGTTCTGGCGGTTGCAAGGAATACGTCCAGAGCTGAGAGGTAGGTGAAGGCATTTGGCAAGAACGAGGGAAGATTATGAAAGCGCCTCCCTTTACATTCAGGATCAGATTCGGAGAAGGAAAAATAAGATCCGGCTGATCATCGGTCTGATTGCGGCAATTCTGGCAGGGGCTGTTATTTTCCTTGTCAGCTGGTTTCGGGTTCGCTATGTCACGGTAGAAGGCAGTACGCACTATACGGACGATGAAATCCGGCAGTACGCGCTCGGCGGCTTTCTGGGGGACAATACGCTGGTGCTGTCGCTGCGTTACAAGAATCAGACGGTTAAAAACGTCCCGTTTGTGGAATCAATGGATGTGGAAATTGTCACAAGAGACACCATCCATATTACCGTATATGAAAAATCCGTCGCCGGGTATGTAACGTATCTGGGACGATATATGTATTTTGATCGGAACGGCATGGTGGTGGAATCGTCTCAGGAGAGAATCGAAGGGGTTCCGGAGGTGACGGGGCTTTCCTTTGATCACATAGCGCTGAACGAGGAGCTTCCGGTCGAGGACGAGAACATTTTCGCAAGAATCCTGACGCTGACACAGTTGATGACCAAGTATGAGCTGTCTGCGGAGAAGATTTATGTCAGCAGTTCAGGAAAAATAAGTGCTTATTTTGCAGGTGTCTGCGTAAATCTGGGAGAGGATGAGTACATGGATGAAAAAATATCAAATTTGTCCAAGATCCTGCCGTCTCTGGCAGGAAAGTCGGGAACCATCGATTTGTCGGATTATACGCCGGATACGGATTTGATCACTTTTACCGGAGAGTAGAAGGGTTATGGATTGATTATTCTGGGAACGCTATTGTATACTAAAGTAGATTTAGTCTACGCAAATGAGAGTTCCTGAGTAATCCGGCAGAGGGATTATGGTGCCGGAATAGAAGGCTGCTGAGGATTTAATTATTAATTATAAGGAGGCACGACCGTGCTCGAGATTAGGACTGACGAAAACGAAACCGCTTGCAGAATCATTGTTGTAGGTGTCGGCGGAGCCGGCAACAACGCAGTAAACCGAATGGTGGATGCGGAAATCACCGGTGTGGAGTTCATCGGCATGAATACCGATGTGCAGGCCCTGCAGCGCTGCAAGGCACCCAAGCTCCTGCAGATTGGCGCAAAGCTCACAAGAGGACTCGGAGCGGGCGCAAACCCGGAGGTTGGACAGAAGGCCGCGGAGGAAAGCTCTGAGGAGATTACCGCTGCACTGAAGGGTGCGGACATGGTTTTCGTCACCTGCGGTATGGGCGGCGGTACCGGAACCGGCGCGGCACCGGTTGTGGCGAAGCTTGCCAAGGATATGGGAATTCTTACCGTTGGCGTTGTGACAAAGCCCTTCGGCTTTGAAGCAAAGGCCAGAATGGACAAGGCGAAGTTCGGCATCAGCAACATTACACCGAATGTAGATACACTGATCGTCATTCCGAATGATAAGCTTCTGGATATCATGGATCGTCGCACAACGCTTCCGGATGCCCTCAAGAAGGCGGATGAGGTGCTCCAGCAGGCAGTACAGGGTGTTACAGACCTGATCAACGTGCCGTCCATCATTAACCTTGACTTTGCGGATGTACAGACGGTTATGCGCAACAAGGGACTTGCGCACGTCGGCATCGGCGTCGGCAAGGGCGACGATAAGGCTACGGATGCTGTGAAGATGGCAGTTGAGTCTCCGCTTCTGGAGACGTCCATCGACGGTGCAACGGATGTCATTCTGAATATTTCCGGTGACATCTCGCTCTTTGACGCCAACGATGCCGCATCCTTCGTGCGTGACATTACCGGTGATGATATCAATGTTATCTTCGGTGCTAAATACGACGAGGCGAGCTCCGACAGTTGCACGGTTACGGTTATTGCGACCGGTATCGGACAGAATGAGAAGAAAGAGTCGCAGAAGCAGGCGCAGAATCCCTTCGGCCGCCAGCCCTTTACTCCGAATCCGGTTTATCAGGGGACTGCAGGCGGCATGAATGCAGGAGCCTATGCAGGCGGCATGCAGACAGCGCAGAATCGTCAGGGATTTGTTCCGAACGGACAGCCCTCCGCAATGAACTATGGTGCCCAGTACAGCGCTAATCAGGCGCAAAGAGGCTATACTCCGAATGCAAACGGTGCGAATGCAAACGCCTATGGCGGAAATGCCGGATAC
>CAVBQH010000082.1:0-9929 GCA_963597485.1 Acutalibacteraceae bacterium | reverse complement strand
GTGTATCACGGTGTGAAGATTGAAGATAATGCACTGGTGGCGGCTGCGGTTCTCTCGGACCGTTACATTTCGGATCGTTTCCTTCCGGACAAGGCCATCGACCTCATGGATGAAGCGTGCGCCCTGATCAAAACAGAAATGAATTCCATGCCGACAGAGCTCGATGAAATGAAGCATAAGCTGGATCAGATGAAGATCGAGGAATTCCAGCTGGAAAAGGAGCAGGACAACCTTTCACGGGAGCGTCTGGAGAATCTGAAGAAGGAAATGGCCGAGCTAAATGACCGTTTCAGCGAGGCGACAGCAAAGTGGCAAAGTGAGAAGGATAAGATCGATTCCCTGGCGAAGCTTCGCGAGGAGCGTGATGCGGTGCATTCCGAGATTGAAATGGCGACAAGAGACGGGAATCTCGAGCATGCTGCAGAGCTCCAGTATGGCAAGCTCCCGGAAATTGAAGCCGGAATCAAAGAAGGCGAGGAAGCAGCGGCCAAGGCCCAGGAGGGCGGCGGCCTGGTTCATGAAAAGGTTACAGAGGATGAAATCGGCCGCATCGTTTCCAAATGGACGGGCATCCCGGTGGACAAGCTGACGGAATCTGAGCGCAGCAAAACGCTGCACCTTCCGGAGGAGCTTCATCGAAGTGTCGTTGGGCAAGACGAGGCGGTTACAAAGGTGGCAGAGGCTATCATGCGCTCGAAGGCAGGAATTAAGGATCCTACAAAGCCCATTGGATCCTTCCTGTTCCTGGGACCCACCGGCGTCGGCAAGACAGAACTTGCCAAGGCACTGGCAAGAGCCTTGTTTGACGATGAGAAGAATATGGTGCGGATCGATATGTCGGAGTACATGGAAAAGTACAGCGTTTCCCGGCTGATCGGTGCGGCACCCGGGTATGTCGGCTATGAGGAAGGCGGCCAGCTGACGGAGGCAGTCCGCAGAAAACCGTATTCGGTTGTTCTGTTTGATGAGGTGGAAAAGGCTCATCCGGATGTGTTCAACATTCTGCTGCAGGTCCTGGACGACGGACGCATCACGGATTCCCAGGGCAGGACGGTGGATTTTAAAAATACAATCATTATTCTGACGTCCAACCTCGGCGCCCAGGAAATTCTGGCGGACATCGAGCGGCAGGAAAAGAATGGGCTGCAGGTGTCGGAGACGGATAACGGTGCAGAAAAAGTCCGTACATCGGAGGGAACCGGAAATGTGGCGGAGGTCTCGGAGGCCTGCCGCGAGGCGGTGGACGACATTTTGCATCAGCATTTCCGTCCGGAGTTTTTGAATCGTCTTGATGAGATTATCATGTTCCGTCCGCTGACGAAGGACAATATTGCAGGAATCATTGACCTTATTATGAAGGATCTTAATAAGCGCCTTGCGGATCGCGAGATTAAGGTTCGTTTGACGGAGGCGGCAAGAGCGTTTGTTACAGATGCAGCATTTGATCCGAGCTATGGTGCACGTCCGCTCAAGAGGTACATTCAGAAGAACGTGGAAACCATGTCGGCGAAGCTGATTCTGGAGGATAAGGTGCAGGAGGGCAATACCATTGTGATTGATGCAGACGGCGGCGAGCTGCATGCGTCGGTGGAATGAGCAGAAACGAATAGGGCAGCCGGGAGCCTCCTTAAAGGTGGTTTCGAAAACCGGGGGGTTCGACAGGTAATAAGAAAGAGTCTGGTCCGTTGAAGGACCAGACTCTTTTGCGTTGAAGTTAAAAGTAACTGTTCAGAAACGAATGTACTCGCTGACCGGCTTATGGAGACACTCCTTGGTAATCTCGGAAAGCGAAGAAACGCCGCACATCTTCATGGTGGAGACGAGCTCGTTTTGGAGCTTATCGGTGAGAAGCTTTACGCCCTCGGCACCGCCGCCGTACACGGCAGTTACGTAGGGTCTTGCGATCAGGACACCGTCAGCGCCCAGCGCCAGTGCCTTGAATACATCCACGCCCGTTCGGATGCCGCCGTCAACGAGAATCATCATGCGGCCTGCAACGGCTGCCGAAATCTCCTCAAGGACCTCTGCGGTTGCCGGCGTCTGATCCTGCACACGGCCGCCGTGGTTTGAAACAACAATGGCGGAGGCACCGGCCTCCAGTGCGTCCAGAGCGCCCTTTACGGTCATAATTCCCTTGATAATAAACGGCTTGCCTGCTTTTTGGATGACCTCGCGCAGCTGCTCTACAGTCTTGCTGCCGGCCGGCGGAGTAAGTCCCTGCAGGAACGGAAGACCTGCAGCATCTACGTCCATGGCAACGGCAAAGCAGTCAGATTCCTCTACCAGACGGAATTTCTCCTGAAGTGTGTTGATATCCCAGGGTTTGATGGTGGGAACTCCGACACCGTGGTTATCACGGATGGATGCAGTGGCGGCCTTTACAACGCCCGGATCGGTTCCGTCACCGGTGAAAGCAATAATGCCGGCCTCGGCACAGGCCGGAACCAGAATGTCATTGTATTCCACGTCTGAGAATTTCTCGCCGTAGTGGAGCTTAACTGCACCTACGGGACCTGCCATTACCGGCAGGGACAGCTCTTTGCCGAAAAATGAAAAATGGGTGTCCGGCTCCTTGTTGGCTGCGATGGTATTCATGGCCACGCGAACCTTCTGCCAGGCTTCATAATTGCGGATGGCCACATCGCCGATTCCCTTTGCACCGGGGCCGGGCATGGTGGATCCGCAGGCACGCCCGTTGCAGACGGGACAGGCCTTGCAAAACGGTCCGCTGCAGGTTCTTGCATTGGTAAGCACTTCCTGATATGTCATAACATCTTCCTCCTGTTTGTTGCTGCCGGTTACGCACTGATCTCTCCGCTGTACCTACGTTTTTGGACACGCACCCTCAGAAAAAAGTTCTGCGTTATTAAGCCAGTTATTTTGCCAACGATGTATTTGCCTCTTTTCCGGGAATTGTCACGGAGTGGTATGAGCGAAAACGGCAGTAGATCTTAAGAAATAATAAACTATTTTTTTAATTCTTGCATTCCCATTGGGAGCGTACTATTATAACTACTGTCGATTAGCACTCGAGTAAAAAGAGTGCTAACAACCCCAAGCATTACGTAAGATCGGATTGCTTACATTAATGAGAACGCCGGCAGGGCGGACTCGATATTTTTAAGGAGGCATCATTATGAAGTTAGTTCCGTTGGAAGACAGAGTTGTTCTGAAGGCATTGGAGGCAGAGACGACAACTGCATCCGGCATCGTAATTCCCGGCGCTGAGAAGGAGAAGCCCCAGCAGGCTGAGGTTGTAGCAGTAGGACCCGGCAAGACGGCAGACGACGGAAAGCTGATCCCGATGCAGGTAAAGGCTGGTGACAAGGTTGTTTATTCCAAGTATTCCGGAACTGAGGTGAAGCTCAGCGAGGATGAGACCTACACCATCGTTCGTCAGAGCGACATTCTGGCAGTTATGGAATAAGACGCACGAGCAGAAGAAAGGCTGCACAGCAGCTCTTTTGTGACGGCGCTGAACAGGTATTTTGATTGAAAAACAGGAGGCTGTGAATTATGGCTAAGGATTTAAAGATGGGTACAGATGCAAGAGTTGCTCTTGCAGGCGGCGTGAATAAGCTGGCAGATACAGTTAAGATTACACTGGGACCGAAGGGACGCAACGTTGTTCTGGACAAGAGCTATGGTGCTCCGACCATCACAAACGATGGTGTTACGATCGCCAAGGAAATCGAGCTTGAGGATGAGTTTGAGAACATGGGTGCACAAATCATCCGTGAGGCCGCTTCCAAGACCAACGATGTTGCCGGCGACGGAACGACAACGGCAACCGTTCTTGCACAGGCAATGATCAATGAGGGAATGAAGAACCTGGCAGCAGGCGCTAATCCCATCGTGCTCCGCAAAGGTATGAAGAAGGCTACAGATGCTGCTGTTGACTCGATTAAGAGCATGAGCACCACTGTAAAGGGCAAGGAAGACATCGAGAAGGTTGCTACTATTTCCTCCGGCGATGCTGAGGTCGGCAAGATGATTGCCGATGCTATGGAGAAGGTTTCCAAGGATGGCGTTATCACCATCGAGGAGTCCAAGACCATGAAGACCGAGCTGGATCTGGTAGAAGGCATGCAGTTCGATCGCGGCTACATCAGCGCCTATATGTGCAATGATACCGAGAAGATGGTTGCTAACCTGGAGGATCCGTACATCCTGATCACCGACAAGAAGATTTCCAACATTCAGGATATTCTGCCGGTTCTGGAGCAGATCGTAAAGATGGGCGCAAAGCTCCTGATCATCGCTGAGGATGTTGAGGGCGAGGCTCTGACCACTCTGATTGTGAATAAGCTCCGCGGAACCTTTGATGTTGTAGCTGTAAAGGCACCTGGCTACGGTGATCGCAGAAAGGCTATGCTCGAGGATATCGCTATCCTGACCGGCGGACAGGTTATCTCCTCTGACCTTGGTCTGGAGCTCAAGGACGCTACGATCGAGCAGCTCGGCCGCGCAAAGAGCGTAAAGGTTGAAAAGGAGAACACCACCATCGTTGACGGTGAGGGTGATAAGGATGCGCTGCACGACAGAATCGAGCAGATTAAGAAGCAGATCGCAGACACCAAGTCTGATTTTGACAAGGAGAAGCTTCAGGAGCGTCTTGCAAAGCTCAGCGGTGGTGTAGGTGTTATCCGTGTCGGCGCTGCAACTGAGACGGAGATGAAGGAAGCGAAGTACCGCATGGAGGATGCTCTGAATGCAACCAAGGCTGCAGTAGAAGAGGGCGTTATCTTCGGCGGCGGCTCTGCTTACATCCACTCCCAGAAGGCAGTTGAGGCTGTCATTGAGACGCTCTCCGGCGATGAGAAGACAGGCGCAGGCATTGTACTGAAGGCTCTGGAGGCTCCGCTGTACAACATTGCAGCCAATGCAGGTCTGGACGGATCCGTTATCGTCAATAAGGTAAAGGAGTCTGCAGAGGGTATCGGCTTTGATGCTTATACAGAAGAGTATGTCAACATGATGGATGACGGCGTTCTGGATCCGGTAAAGGTTACCAGAAGCGCACTGCAGAACGCTTGCTCGGTAGCATCCACGTTCCTGACAACGGAAGCTGCTGTTGCCAACATCAAAGAGCCTGCACCGGCTGCACCGGCACAGGGCGCAGGCATGGGCTACTAATTCCTAAGAGATATAGCAAAGAGGAAGAGGAGACGGGTATACCGCCTCCTCTTTTTTTGGGGACTAATCCGGTATTGTTGGATAAAAGACGGTTTGCTTTCTATTGACAAATGTCGAAACTGAGATATAATCCTAATTAAGAAAAATTCCTATCAAGAGGGATTGGCATTATGAGCCAGATACGGAGAAATACAATTCAAAAAGACCTGGTTCGAGACGCGGTGTACGAGCTGAAGCGGCACGTCACTGCGGAAGAGGTGTACGAATTCATCCACAGGGATCATCCGACCATCGGAAAGGGAACGGTCTACCGAAACCTCGGGATATTGGTGGAGGAAGGCGCGGTTCGAAAGGTTGAGGTTCCGGATGGGCCGGATCGATTCGATTTTACACTGCCCAATCACTACCATGTCCGATGCGTGCAGTGCGGGGCGGTCTATGATGTGGATATGGATGTAATATCCGATCTGGAAGAAAGAATACATAACACGCATGGGATGAAATTCCTGGGGTATGATATTTTTTTTAAGGGAATTTGTTCGGAATGCCAGAAGCAATCCGAAAATGGTTGCGCACCATGTAAATAGCCACACTACCCGTCAATTCCGGATGTGAAGTTTCTATATGCAGAGAGTTCACGTTGAAATGCGGCAGGTGCTGGTTGTTATAAAAACGATGTAACAGACCAAACAACAAAAAAGGAGACATGAACATGGCAGAGAACAAGTATGCAGGAACACAGACAGAGAAGAATCTGCAGGCAGCATTTGCAGGAGAGTCACAGGCAAGGAACAAGTATACGTATTTTGCATCCGTAGCGAAAAAGGAAGGCTACGAGCAGATGTCGGCACTGTTCTTAAAGACAGCAGACAACGAGAAAGAGCATGCGAAGATGTGGCTCAAGGAGTTGGCCGGAATCGGCGACACAAAGGCTAACCTGGCTGCAGCTGCGGACGGCGAGAATTACGAGTGGACCGACATGTATGAGGAATTCGCCAAGACTGCAGAGGAAGAGGGCTTCCATGCACTTGCAGTGAAGTTCCGCGCGGTAGGCGCCATTGAGAAGCACCACGAGGAGAGATACCGCGCTCTGCTTCATAACATTGAGACCGCACAGGTTTTCGAGAAGAGCGAAGTAAAGGTGTGGGAGTGCCGCAACTGCGGACACATCGTTGTCGGAACCAAGGCACCGGCTGTCTGTCCGGTATGCAATCACCCGCAGAGCTACTTTGAGGTACATGAGGAGAACTATTAAGTAGATCCTGTGTATCTGTTCAGCACCTGCCACATTTCAACGTGAATTGACTGCTTGCAGGCATATTCACGATTGAAATTGGCAGGCGGCCAAGGCGCGAAGCGCCTCTGGCCAGCCGCATCGAGGTTTTCCGAAGGAAAATCGAGATGGGTGCTGAATAGTTACGATCTTGTCACATGCCAGTCTGCGATTTCCTTGAATAAGCGCCCTTGTCTGTGCTAAAATCTCTTCTATTGTGGGATAAGAGCTTGGAGACAGGAGCATTTATGAAAGAAATGAATGATTCTGGCCGTATCTTTAAGGAACGGGAACGCATCGGCAGCCCTCTGGGAGAGGGGGCCGATGCGGTTTTTGGCGTGCCTGCAGAAAATGAGACAGGGGCGCAGGGGGCATCTGCAGAAAAGGCAAAAGCACAGGATGGAAGGCCGGAGGGTCTTGATCACGGTACGCTGGAACGGATTCAGGAATTTCTGACACCGCAGGAGCTCTATGAGGATCTTCTTATCCGCGTGCGCAGGTATCACCCCAGCGATGACCTTTCGATGATCGAGAACGCCTATCATCTTGCAAGCGTTGCTCATGAGGGACAAAAGCGCAAGAGCGGTGAGCCGTATATCATCCATCCGTTGGACGTTTCCATTATCCTGGCAGATCTTGAAATGGATCAGGAGACCATTGCGGCGGGACTTTTGCATGATGTCGTAGAGGATACGGTCTATACAAAGGAAGAGCTTGCCAGGCAGTTCGGCGATGACGTTGCAAACCTTGTGGACGGCGTTACCAAGCTCAAAAAGATCAAGCTTTCCGGCGATTATGCGGATAAGACGCAGGCCCAGCAGGAGATGCAGGCAGAGAATCTGCGCAAGATGTTCCTTGCGATGGTTAAGGATATCCGCGTGATCATCATCAAGCTGGCAGATCGGCTCCATAATATGCGAACGCTCCAGTATCAGCCGCCGGAGAAGCAAAAGCGAATCGCCCAGGAGACGCTGGATATCTATTCACCCATCGCATCACGACTTGGCATCAGCAAGATCAAGGTCGAGCTTGATGATCTTTCGCTGCGCTATCTGAAGCCGGACGTCTATCAGGAGCTCGTGCTCCAGGTAAAGGAGCGCAAGTCCGAGCGCGAGCACTATGTGGAGGAAATTGCAGAGAGCGTTGCACAGGCCGTCAAGGAGGCCGGCATCGAGGCCAAGGTGAATGGCCGGGTGAAGCATTTTTTCTCCATCTACAAGAAGATGGTGAACCAGCACAAGACGCTGGATGAAATATACGACCTGTTCGCTGTGCGAATCATTGTGAATACAGTAAAGGACTGCTACGCAGCCTTGGGCGTCATTCACGAGCTGTATAAGCCCATTCCGGGGCGGTTTAAGGACTATATTGCCATGCCAAAGGCAAACGGCTACCAGTCCCTGCATACCACACTGATCGGGAAGACAGGGCAGCCCTTTGAAATTCAGATTCGCACCTTTGAGATGCACCGGGAGGCAGAGTACGGTATTGCTGCCCACTGGAAGTATAAGGTGGCCAGTGACGGCCGCCATGTGGATGAAACGGAGCAGGAGAAGCTGACGTGGCTGCGCCAGATTCTGGAATGGCAGCAGTCCATGTCGGACAACAAGGAGTTCATGCAGCTCTTAAAGAGCGATTTGGACCTGTTCTCGGACAGCGTGTACTGCTTCACACCCAACGGCGAGGTGAAAAACCTGCCTGCCGGCTCGACACCGATTGATTTTGCATATTCGATCCATTCTGCGGTCGGCAACCGGATGGTCGGTGCCAGGGTGAACGGAAAGCTGGTTACGATTGACTATCAGATCCAGAACGGGGACCGCATCGAGGTTATTACCTCGCAGAATTCCCACGGACCGAGTCTGGACTGGCTGAACATCTGTAAGAGTGCCTCGGCCAAGAACAAGATCAACCAGTGGTTCAAGAAGAATCAGAAGGAAGAGAACATCGTTCGCGGGCGGGACGCCTTTGATGCCTACTGCAAAACAAAGGGACTCAAGGAAGACCAGCTTTTGAAGCCCGAGTACATGGACGCTGTCCTTCGCAAATATGGCTTCCGCGAATGGGATGCCGTTCTTGCGGCCATCGGTCACGGCGGGCTAAAGGAAGGACAGGTTGCCAACAAGCTCCTGGAGCTGTATGAAAAGGACCATCTGGCTCACCTGACGGATGATGAGATTCTGCGGCAGGTTGAGGACAACGCTGCGCATACGAAGATCCGCAAGGGATCCGGTATTACGGTCAAGGGTATTCATGATGTGGCGGTGCATTATGCACGCTGCTGCAATCCTGTGCCGGGCGATGAAATCGTCGGCTATGTAACCAGGGGGCGCGGCGTGACCATTCACCGGAGCGATTGCATCAACATGATGAATCTGCCGGAAATTGACCGGGCACGTCTTATCGATGCCGATTGGGAAAATGACGGACAGGGAGCACCGGAGGGTGATTTTGAGGCAGAGATTACCATCTATGCCAACGATCGTTCCGGGCTTCTCTCCGATGTATCCCGTACCTTTACGGAGAAGAACATCTCCATTGTCGGCGTGAATACATGGACCAGCAAGCAGGGCTTTGCGACCATGAGTGTTACCTTCCATGTCAGCGGCAAGGCAGAGCTGGCGGCGATCATAGAAAAGCTCCGTCAGATTCCGAACGTTGTCGACATTAAGCGCACATAGTATAGTGAGAGGGCAGACCGAAGGAATGGCCTGCCTTTTAATGATTGTGCAGCATTTACATTGAAGAGGATGGAGAAAATGGCAGAGGACAGAATCATCATTCAAAAATACGTGGTGGGGATCGAGTACACCAATGTTTATTTTCTCCATAAAGAAGGTTCCGGGGAAACGGTGCTGGTGGATCCGGCAGACCACGGCGATGCATTGGCGGATGCCATGGAGAAGCAGGGACTGCATGTATGTGCCGTGCTTCTTACGCATGCGCATTTTGACCATATCGGCGGGGTTAGGGAGCTTACGGCACGAACCGGAGCCAAGGTGTACATCGGAGAGAAGGAAACCCTGCTGATCCGGGACCCGGAGGCGAATTTATCGGCTGCTTATACGACTCCCACAACGGTGCAGCCGGATGTTTTCTTGAAGGATGGCGAGGAAGTTACCCTGGCCGGGATTACCTTCCGATGCCTTACAACACCGGGACATACCGAGGGGAGCTGCTGCTACTATATCTCAAATACGGGGGACGTCCCCATTCTTCTTGCCGGAGATACGCTGTTCGAGGAGTCAGTGGGCAGGACTGATTTTCCGACAGGCTCTATGAGCGCGCTGGTTCGGTCGATTCGGGACAAGCTTCTGCCGCTGCCGGAGGAGACAAGAGTGTATCCCGGACACGGCGGCATGACGACCATCGGTCATGAGAGAAAGTTCAATCCCATGCTGTGAGAGGTGTGAAACGTGCTTTTAGTTTCTGAGAATATAGATTTATACCGATATGAAATTCATTCTCTTGTCAAAGCCTTTTATCCGGAGGAAGAGGTGAAGGTTCTGGTGGATGAGGA
>CAVBQH010000081.1:0-10041 GCA_963597485.1 Acutalibacteraceae bacterium | reverse complement strand
AGTTACACTGATTTTGAAGAAATCACACGGGAACCGATTGGTCGAATAGTAAGCAAGTAAGGTGTTGATGTGACGACGGGATTGAATTCTAACCAAATAAAGGCAATTGCCATTGCGGCAATGACCATTGATCATGCAACCTGGCTTTTATTTCCGGGGTATCAGAAAACGTGGTGGATTGTGCTGCTGCATGTGATTGGCCGTGTGACGGCCCCGATTATGTGGTTCTTTCTCGCAGAGGGATATCATTATACCCGGAATGTTAAGAAGTACATAGGACGGCTCTTTATCTTTGCGGTTGTGTCGCACTTTGCCTATGACTTTGCCGGCGGAATACCGGTTGTTCCAAACGGATTGTTTAATGGGACCAGCGTGATGTGGTCTCTTGCCTGGTCGGTTGTTCTGATGGCAATTGTTACCGCAGACCGTCTGCCGCAATGGATGAAGCTGATCTTAATCGGTTTAGTCTGCCTCATCACGTTTCCTTCGGATTGGTCAACGATTGCAGCGATGTGCCCGCTATATTTGTATATGTACCGGGGTAATTTCAGGAAGCAGGCGCTCTCCATCTTCATCTGGGCTGCAATATATGCTGCGGTGTATTTTTTATTTATGGATAAGGTGTATGGACTGCTGCAAATGGGCGCATTGTTATCGCTGCCGATTCTAAAGCAGTATAACGGAGAGAGAGGAACGTGGAAGGGGATGAAATGGTTCTTCTATCTGTATTATCCGGCACATTTGTTTATTATCGGTCTTGTTCGTGTAATGATCGGAAACGGCCGCATCTTCCCATAGGAAAAGAAGAGTAACTGAAAATGCAAAAGAATAGTATAATGCAACTTAATTTGATAGAGTGTATGCCTGTATTTTGATAATTCTTAGAGGAGGAGAAAACCATGGAAGATAAAATAATAATTGAAAAAGATACATGGAAATTTGCAAAACAAATCAGCCGGATTGTAATTCCCAGTATGCTTCAGGCAATACTGGCTTCAACTATCCTGACTTCTGTTGATCAAATGATGTTAGGAAGGCTAGGGGCCACCAGTTTAACGGGAGCAGGACTTGCAGGAGCCTATACAGGCTTATTTTGTATGGGGGCCGGTGGTATTTCGGCTGTTACCGGTATTATGATTGCGCAATTTACAGGTAGTGATGACTGGAAAAATATTAATAAAAGTTTTTCCGTGAACATGAACATCGCAATCTTTCTATCCATCATATTTACGATTTTAACCTTTGTAGCACCCACTCATATTATGCATGTGTATTCTAAGGACGCAGCTGTTATTGCAGCAGGTAGTGAATACTTAAGTGTGATGGCCTTCTTTTTCTTGCCGTTTGCGATTGTAAGCATTATTTCTACAATGCTAAGATGCATGGGCAAAAATATGGAACCAATGATAGTTGGTCTTGGCGGTGGTGTAGCCAATATAATTCTTGACTGGATATTTATTTTCGGTAATTTAGGAATGAAGGAGATGGGAGTTAAAGGAGCGGCTATCGCAACTGTAGGCTCCCAGGTTATGACATGTATTGTACTGATCATAATGTTAATGGCCGAATATCATCGAAGAGGTAAAAAATTCGAATATACACTAAATATGTCTGGAAAGGATTTAATGACTTTTTTAGCAATACTGATGCCGGTTATCATGGATAGTGTATTCTGGAGCATTGGTGATAATGCACATGCAATTCTTTATAGTCATATTTCCTCAACAGATTATTCAGCTCTTGTTGTAACAGTAACAGCTGCCTCAATTATGGGTGGATTATTATCTGGTTTCTCTGTAGCAGCCGGGATTGTTGCCGGCAGTCTGATTGGCAGTAAGGATTATGATGGTCTAAAAGAAGCATCTAAAAAGTTATGTGCTATAGCATTTATATTTGGCGTTGTTGTTAGCATAATACTTATCGCATTAAGAAGACCCTATGTTGATATGTTTAATATCAGCGAAGAATTAAAACAAACCACTATGAAGTTCTTGCTGGTGCTTTATATATACATACCAGCTAGAGCTATCAATATTACAATGCTGACAGGTATTCTAAGAAGCGGTGGTAAAACAAAATATCCAATGTATATTGGGATTGGCTGTACATGGCTGATTGGTATGCCGCTGGCTCTTATCAGTGGACTATTATTTCATCTGCCTCTGGTTTGGGTATATGCCTTACAAAACCTTGAAGAAGTTGCCAGATGCATTGCAGCATATTTCTTGTTTAAAAGTGAAAAGTGGATCCAAAAAGCCTAATAAGCTTACCATCTTTCCATAAGAAAAGCTTTTGGGATTTTTTGTTGATACTTCAATCGTACTGTTGTACCTTCTTCAGACAATTTTTGGCTGCGTGCCAGCTGTAAATGCAGGCCGCGATTTCAGCAATCCAGAAAGCATACCAGCAGTTGGAAAGGCCCACTGTTTTTATCAGAATCCAGAGAGTCGGCACCAGCAAAATCAGCTGCCGGATGGCGTTGCCGAACATATTGATCAGTCCATTTCCGAGACCGGAGGAATAATAGCCGCACAGAATTGTGACCGCTGCCAGGGCAAAGGATACAGAAATAATCCGCAGCGCCGGAATCCCCAGCGTCAGCATGTCCGGACTTGCGGAAAAAAGCTGCAAAAGCCTTCCGGGAATGCACCAGAATAGGATTGTTCCGCACAGAGCCAGGATCGCGCCGGTGGGAATCAGCACGTTCCAGGTCTGCCGTACCCGCCGGTACTGCTTGTTTCCGTAATTGTAGCCGACGATCGGAATGGCGGCCTGTCCGAGTCCATTGATCGGCATCATCAGGAAATTCTGCAGTTTATAATAGATGCCGAAGAAGGCAACCGCTGTTGCGGAAACCGAAAGGAGCATGCTGTTCACTGCGAACATCATGATGCTGCCGATGGCCTGCATAACAATGGTGGGAAAGCCCACACGGTAAATATCCGCGACATCCTTCCAACAGAAGCGATAGCCCTTCAGATGTACATGAATCACCGGATTGCGGAAGCGATTGAACAGCAGCGCTGCTGCAGCGCCAACCATTTGTCCGATGACGGTTGCAATCGCTGCACCGCGGATTCCCATGGCAGGGCAGCCAAAAAGCCCGAATATCATGATGGGATCCAGAATAATGTTCAGGACAGCACCAACGATCAGCGACAGCATAGATAATACGGTATCGCCGACGGCCTGGAGAAGCCTTTGACCGTATGTCTGCAGGAAAATCCCCCAGCAATATACGAGATTGACGGAAAGGTATTGCTCACACAACATCTGAAGCTCCGGATCCGTTGTCATTCTGGCCGCAATCGATCCGGACTGGAAGATACCGGCCAGCGAAAAGATCAGAGACGTAGCAAGCATCAGAAAAAGCCCGGTTGTGGCTGCCTGGCAGGCATCTTCCTCCCTTTGCTCGCCGATTCTTCGGGAGAGCAGCGCATTCAGACCCACTGCGGTTCCAACACCGACCGCGATCATCAGAAACTGAATCGAGTAGACCAAAGAGGCGGCCGTTAGTGCTGACTCTGACAGGCGAGCTACGAAGATGCTGTCGACGATATTGTAAAGAGACTGTACCAGCAGCGACAGCATTAAGGGAACAGCCATTGTGTACAGCAGCGGCCGAATAGGCTGCTGTGCCAGTTTGTTTTCGGAATGCATAAGAAGACCTCCTTGCGACATTAAAAACGTAACACTTCAGCTCCCATCTCGATTTCAGCTTCCATCTCGATTTTCCTTCCAAAAACCTCGATGTGGCAGGTGCTGAACGGATACAAAAAAGCGTGAAACCCTTGAGGACAAGCAAATCCTCCGGATTTCACGCTTTAATAAGCCGGCTTCTGTTACAATCTATTTGCCCGCTCAGCGCCTATCACATTTCCGTTTTCGACGGGGAAACCGAGACAGACGACGAACAGGTACCAATTTATCTGCTCTATTTATAAACGAAGGCAGGAGAAAAAAGCAAGAAAAATGTTTTGACTTTTTGAAAAAAATCAATATAATCTCAATCTAACATCATATTGTTCCGAAGAAGAAGTGTGTAGCTTGTCAGCGTAAGTCCAACTAACTTATGCAGCAGGCGCACACTTTTTTGTGTGGGAAAATTGTGCAGAAGAGCCAGGAAAGGAGATGTATAAAATGGCAGAGAGCAACAAAATGAAGAGTATGCCGGTGAATCAGCTGTTGGTTCGGATGGGACTTCCGATGGTCTTGTCTATGGCATTGCAGGCGGTCTACAACATTGTGGACAGTGCGTTTGTGGGCAACATGAAGGTTGGCAGCGAGGCGGCATTAAATGCGCTGACACTGGTATTTCCGATTCAGATGTTTATGGTTGCGGTGGGAGTCGGAACCGGCGTGGGAACCAATGCCCTTCTTGCAAGAACCCTGGGCCAGGGAAACAGCAAAAAGGCGGCCAAGGTGGCAGGGAACAGCCTGTTTTTGGGAGTGCTGATCTATGTATTTTTCTTATTGTTTGGTATCTTTGGAGTGAGAGCATATATTTCATCGCAGACAATGGATGCGGAAGTGGCTGGTATGGGAACGGATTACCTGAGTATATGCTGTGTGCTTTCCTTCGGAATTATTTTCTTTTCGCTGTTTGAAAAATTGCTGCAGGCCACCGGCCGGTCGTTTTATTCCACGATCGGACAGGTTGTGGGAGCAGTTGTAAATATTGTTCTGGATCCCATTATGATTTACGGGCTGGGACCGTGCCCGGAAATGGGAGTGGCAGGCGCGGCTTATGCCACGGTAATCGGGCAGATTGCGTCGGCTGCGCTGCTTTTGATCTTCTATCTGAAGCTGAACAGGGAGTTCGAACGGGATTTAAAATATATAAAGCCGAATGCCGGTATCATAAAAGAAATATATACGATCGGTCTCCCGGCAATTATAGCGCAGGCACTGATGTCTTTTATGGTGTATGTGATGAACCTGATTTTGAAGTTTAATCCGTCTGCGCAGACGGCATACGGGCTGTTCTACAAGGTGCAGCAGTTTGTTCTGTTCCTTGCATTTGGACTTCGTGATGCCATTACGCCGATTGTTGCATTTGCATACGGCATGCGGAGTAAAAAGCGCGTAATGGATGGCTGCAGATATGGCTTGATTTATACGGGAGCCCTGATGATCCTGGGAATGGTAATTACCGAGTGCTTTGCAGGGGCGTTTGCAACATTATTCAATGCGGGGCAGTCGCGGGAATATTTTATCGGTGCAATGCGGATAATTTCGATCAGCTTTTTGTTCGCGGGCACCAACGTGGCTTATCAGGGAATCTATCAGGCTCTTGGCAGCGGTATGGAATCGCTGATCATTTCACTTTTACGGCAGCTGGTAATTATTCTGCCGTTAGCGGGGATCTTTTCTGTATTCGCCAGAAGCGGGCAGATGGGTGTCTCACTGATCTGGTGGGCATTTCCGATTACGGAAGCGATATCCTGTCTGGTCGGATACCTGTTTTTAAAAAAGGTTCAAAGAATCAAGGTTGATATTCTGAAGTAAGGAGGGCACACAATGACAAAGAAAATCATTACCATCAGCAGAGAGTTTGGAAGCGGCGGAAGATTCATTGGAGAGGAAATAGCTCAAAAGCTGGGGATTGCATATTACGATAAAAAGGTGATCAATCAGATTGCGGAAAAGTCCGGCCTATCGCCGGAATACATTCAGGAGAGTGCAGAGCTCTCACCGCAGAAGGGGCTGTTTGCCTATGCATTTGCGGGGCGCGATATCACCGGGAAATCCATCGAGGATATGGTGTATGAGGCACAGAGAAATGTCATCCTCGAGCTGGCAGAAAAGGAGCCTTGCGTGATCATCGGGAGGAATGCAGATTATATTCTGAAAGAGAGAAGCGATGTGCTCCATGTGTTTATTCATGGCAACCGTCCGGAGAAAATAGAGAGGATCTGCCGCCTGTACAACGTAAATGAACAGGAAGCCGTCAAAATGGCAGAGGACATCGATAAGAGGCGCAGGACTAATTACAACTTCTACACGGAGCAGAAATGGGGACAGGCCAGCAATTATACACTGTGCCTGAACAGCTCGGAGCTGGGTTATGAGCGGTGTGAATCGATCATAATGGAATGCATGAGATAAATAAGGACGCAGGAGGGTTAAAACGATCTTCCTGCGTCCTTATCGTTTACTGCGCGTGATATTGCCGTATCGTGTTCACGGAAGGGGCGGAACTGCAGGCAAAAGAAGCCTTCGACCTACAGCGTGAAGTACAGTGTACGGATGATCTCATAGTAATCATCCGAATCAAAGGCAATCCGCTTGCTCGTGACACGTGTGACACCGGGGTAATAGGATCCGCGCTGCGCCTTCTCGGCATCCTTGAATTCAATTTCCACGTGGAAATGCTCGGGAAGCGTCATCAGGCAGGACTTTGGATCCTTCGCAACTGCCGCCATCATTCCGTCGTGAATCAGCCGAACGGCTGTCTTGGGATGGATGGAGATGGTTGATGTGCCCCAGCCCTCGAAGACAGGAACTGCAGTAATATTCGGGATCAGCTCCTTGGCCTCCTCGCAGAGTGCCTTGTCACCGCTGATGAAAATCGTCGGAATGCCGTAGTAGGCTGCGAACATGGCATTGAGCATGAATTCACTTGCATACTTGCCGTTGACTTCAATGTACTGGTTGCGAAGATTCTGGGTATGGGACAGGTTGTTTCCGACGGAATAGGCACCGGAGTGGTAACCGGTCATGGCCGCTGCATCACAGTCTCGCACGCCGGCCATCATATTGCAGGGGATGGTGACCCAGCCGCGGATCAGGTGCACGCCCTCGGGAAGCTCATCCCCGATGATGTTGCGGGCGGAGTCATGAGAATCCTTCACCAGAACATCCTCGACTTTGCCGGTATCCAGTGCGCCGCTGCAGGCAGCTGCGACCTCACGTGACATCTGCAGTGCAAAACGGTCGTAGCCCGGCCTTCCGATTTCGGTCTCGTCCCAATGGTTGATGCCGCAGGTCCCCTCAATATCAGAGCTGATGAATAATTTCATGTCGGTGTCCTCCTAGCTGTCAGTGTGATTGCTGTTATTTTATATCCTGCAGGCATTCCGGGCCAGACAAAATTGAGCAATTATTCAGCAACCATCTTGAATAATTGCCGAGAATTTACCTTTTTACCTTTGCGCTGCAGAAGACTGCGTGTGGAACGATGCGCGCGTACTGATCTGATATTGCTTCGGCGAGAGCTTCAGATGCTTGGAGAAGGTTCGGGAGAAGTTGGAATAATTATTAAATCCGCACATAAAGCACACGTCAATGGGAGATCTTCCCTCCCGAAGAAGCCGTTTCGCCTGAGAAAGGCGTTTTTCTATGATGTACTGCTGGACTGGCATGCCGGTATAGGATTTGAAAATTCGGGTCACATACACGGGATTCAGATGTACATGCTCGGCGATGTCTGCCAGAAGGAGATTCTCCGTCAGGTGGTCATCAATATACCGGAAGATGGCTGTAATCGTGGGCGGCGGCGTATGCCTGGATTTCAGGCATTGCGAGGAATCGGAGATCCGTCCGATGAAGACCAGAATGGTCGTCAGAAGAGCCTCCGCCAGAAAGTCATGCCCATAAGCGGAAGGCGGTTCACAAAGGGTCTGATCCAGGGACTGTGCATAATCGCAATAGCGGGTGATCTGAGCTTCATTCAGGTGCAGGACATTAAGATGTGCAGACTCTGTCTGATAGAAGCAGTCTGTGAAATGCGCGTAGAGAGGGCCCTTTTTCTGGATATACGATTCTTTGATGTTGATGACGACACGGCTGTATGTGCTGTCACCGATCGGTACAGCATAGTGAAACACATACGGCGGAATCAAAACCATGTCTCCGCGTTCCATGATCCAACTGTCATGCTCAAAGTTCAGACGAATCTCGCCCGATAGGAACAGGTAAATTTCATATCCGTCATGATTGTGAAGCACGGAGGAAACGGGGATCGGCGTATTCTTGCAGAAGCAGATAAAATCGTTGTCCTGTGTCTCCCAGGCCATGTGATAGTTCGGTTCTTTATTTACTTTCATCATTCATCCTTGCATGCGACAGGTGCGGAGGCAGGTATGGGCGTTTCAGCGCCTGCCGCATTTCAACGTGAACCCGCTGCTTGCGGGTAAATTCATGATTGCAATCGCCCGGCGGGCGAGGTGCTAGCACCACCGGCCAGCCGGTACGTAGTTATTGTGCAGTTTGACGATTCATCTAAAACGACAAAAATGCGCTGGAAATCGATGCTCTGTGGGAAAAGTTGACTTGCTGAAAGACAATGTTCCCTCTCGTTTTTAGAAACTCTATGTGCATATTATACATATCATAAGTTTAAAAACGCAATAAAAACAGATAGATAATGTGTATTTGACAAAGATCCGACAATGATACCATCGAATCATCTTAAAGGGAATCGATTCATGATTTAAGAAATTCTTGGAGGTATGACAAAGAGGGGGAATCAGGCATGCAGAAAACACTGCGCAAAATGTGGAATTACAAATGGGTCTATCTGATGCTTTTGCCGGTCATCATTTACTTCGTTGTTTTCAAGTATATACCGATGTACGGGATTGTTATTGCATTCAAGGATTACAACGTCTTCAAGGGAATTACGGGAAGCCCGTGGGTAGGATTTAAAATTTTTCAGAAGATTTTTGCAAACAAGAATTTCTGGAACAGCATTCGCAATACCTTTTCATTGAATCTTCTGACGTTGGCGGTAAGCTTTCCGCTGACCATCATGGTCTCTCTGATGATCAATGAGGTGATGCATACACGGCTGAAGAAAATTGTACAGTCCATCCTGTATCTGCCGCATTTCATTTCCTGGGTTGTAGTGGCCAGCATTGTGGTTAATCTGTTCTCACAGAATGGCGGAACGATCAATCTGATGTTGAATCAACTGGGGATCAACTCCGTTCCATTTCTTTCTGATAAGCACTGGTGGATATTCACCTATGTGATTAGCAATGTTTGGAAGGAAATCGGATGGGGAACAATCATTTACCTTGCGGCACTGACGGGCGTCGATGAAACACTGTATGAAGCCTCCTATCTGGATGGAGCAACGAAATTCCAGCGTCTTATTTACATTACACTGCCGTCCATTAAATCCGTCATCGTAGTTATGCTGATTCTTCAAATTTCTAAGATGATGACCATCGGACTGGATGCACCGCTTCTGCTGGGTAACAAGAAGGTCATGGATGTTTCAGAAGTAATCAGCACCTACACGTACCGCCTTGGTATCGAGCAGGCAAAATACAGCGAGTCCACAGCCATCGGTCTGTTCCAGTCGCTCGTAAATATCATCATTCTCTTTGCTGCGGATCGATTTGCTAAGGCAATCGGCGAGGAAGGAATTCTGTAAGGAGGAAGAACAAGGTGAAACAGAAATTGACAATAGGACGGATCATCAACGTGGTGATTCTGCTGGCACTGACTTTTATCTGTCTCTATCCGTTCTTGAATGTTATTGCGTATTCATTGAGCGGCTACAACGCAGTTCTGACCGGAAGCGTCACATTTTATCCGAAGGATATAACCTTCGACGCATATAAGGAAATCCTTGGAAAGAAACAGATCTGGCAGGCAATGAGCACCACGGTTTTCGTTACACTTGTCGGTACAATGCTGAGCTTGGTTCTGACAATATTCGCAGCATATGCACTGTCCCGCGGGGATCTTCCGGGAAGAAAACTAATCACCGGATTCATCTTGTTCACGATGTATTTCGGCGGAGGAATGATACCGACATTCCTGGTTGTTAAGCAGGTCGGGCTGTATGACACGTTGGGAGCCCTGTTCATTCCGAATGCAGTGAACGTATTCAATTTCATTGTCATGCGGACATTTTTCAAGAACATGCCGGTGTCATTGGAGGAAGCGGCACGAATTGATGGGGCATCCTATATGGAAGTGTTGATTCACATTATTCTTCCGCTGTCGCTCCCGATCATTGCTACCATCGGTTTGTTTTATGCCGTTGATTACTGGAATTCCTACTTCAATGCGCTGCTCTATATTACA
>CAVBQH010000080.1:0-10111 GCA_963597485.1 Acutalibacteraceae bacterium | reverse complement strand
ATCGCCGAGCGTCTGCCGGAGTCCACCATCCAGGAAGACCCGAATCTGCTTATGTACTACGATATCAGCCTGGGGAGAGTGTAAAATGCCAAACATCATGCAGAAATGGATATATAACCTGTCTGCCGGTGCTCCACTCCTAATTGTATTTGCAATCGTTTGGTATTGCGAAAAGAAGACATGGACTGTATCAGTTATCTGTATCTGCGTGGCCATTTTGCTGATGGCGTTGATGCTGGTTGCGTTTGCTTACGGCAAACGCAACCTTCCACCAATCATGATAAATGTTACGGATGTATCTCCACATGATGCGTGGATTGTGGCATATATTTTTTCCTATCTCTTTCCGTTCATTAGCATGACATTAGATGATTGCAATTTGCTGCTATTTATCGCCATTCCTGCGGCTGTTATACTTGTAGCTCCGTTTGTAAACTCAGCGGTTCCGAATCCGTTTTTGTTTTTACGTGGGTATCATTTCTATCAGATTGGTACCCAGAATGGTGTTTCCGGATATGTTTTGATAAGCAAGCGAAAAATCAGAAATGCTAAGGAAGTAAAAAGAGTAAACCGAATTTTTGAATTTTTGCTGAAAGATGTGGAGGGAATGTGATGTTTGAAAATAGCTCAGTATTGGTTATTTGCGCGGATAACGATAACACCATCATGAGGATTGAGATTGATGCTGATACGCAGAAATCAATCTGCCATACATTTGCCGAAGCAGTGCAAAGCCTAACATCCGATAAAGAAAAAGTTGAATTTGATGGCAGATATAAGCCTGAACAAGACGAAATTCTACACATCAGCAATTTTCAGTTGGCAGATGAGATAAAGGATGCAGTCAGGAATCCAATCGGAGTTACAGCTTATGAGAAAACGAATGGAGAATATCCGCCTATTAAGGCTGTATTTGTAGGCGAAAAAGTTGATGAAGGTGATACAGAAAAGTTCTCTGTTGCTTTTCAGCGTTTCCGCAAAGAACAGTATATCTCCACGTCCAACTTTAACCTGTTCTGGTCAAATAATACTTTTCGCCATGAAAAATCATACGGGATTAGTATCTCAGACTCAATAGACTGCTTCTATGCGCCTGATGAAGAACTGCAATTCACATCTTTCTATTACGCAAGGCAGGTCTTTGACTTGAGTGGATATTATCGCTCAGCAACGACGCAGGAAGTGACTTCATTCACTTCTAACGAGAGCTTGAGCTTTGAGAACGCGGAAGGCTTTGAAACGATGGCGAATTCTTCTATTCGTAGGAAGATTGCCGCGATTAACGATTCAGAAGTCCTGAAAAAATATCAGGCAATCGAAATCAAACGCTTGGCTCAGAAATCCGGAATTACAATTACCGTAAAAAACAAGCAGATTGTTATTCCAAACGATAAGGAGCAGGTAAAAGTAATTCTTGGATTCCTTGACGAAGAAGCCTATAAAGGCCCTTTTTCTCAGGTGACATTCCTGGCAAATTCTAAGAGGAAGGTACCAAATCAGTGAAACGTTAATGAGTATACCGAAGATGGAGGGCTACATGAAGATATCCAAAATTCGAGTGCAAAATTATAAGCTGCTAAAGGATGTGTGCATCCCAATAAATCCAGACATCAATGTTTTCGTAGGCGAAAATGATGCTGGTAAGAGTACGCTTCTTGAAGTTATATCAATTATAACATCTGGCAAGCTGAACGGATATGCCTTTAGCAAGCAAATCAAGGACAATATGTTCAATATAGATGTCCGTAATGCATATATAGCCTCGCTCAATGGCGAAAACCCGCCTGTTCTGCCCCAAATAATTATGGAAGCATATTGTGCTGACGGGGATGCGCTTTATAGAGGCAGTAATAACTCGTTGAGTGAGGATATTTCCGGAATTCGCGTAGTCGCTGAATTTGATAGTCAATACGCCCGTGTATACACAGAGATGCTTAAAGCAGGCGAAGTGAAGGATATACCTGTTGAGTTTTATCGCGTCGATTGCAGATATTTTAGCGGAGATCCAGTGATTTACCGCTATTGTCCTATAAAATCTGTTTTCGTTGACACTACACGGAAAGATTATACCGGCGTGGTGGATAGATTTGTATCGGAAAATATAACGCAATACCTTTCGCCAGAAGATCAGGTTGATCTGAGTATTGCCTATAGAAAGGTACGCGCCAACTTTAGTGACAGCGGTACCATCACAAAGCTCAATGATGAATTAAAGAAAGGTCAAGCACTCAATGGAAGAATAGTTTCTCTTGAGCTTAGAGAAAATGATGTGGATGAATGGAAGCGCCAGATGGCGATTTCGATTGATACTATTCCGTTCGAGCAAATCGGATTTGGAACCCAAAACACAATAAAGGTTGAGCTTGCGATTGCTCATGATGCCAAAGAAGTGAATATGATTCTTATGGAAGAACCGGAGAACTGCCTGTCGCACACAAATATGGCAAAGTTGGTTCACCGTGTTTCTTCAACCGAAGGGAAACAGATATTTATCTCAACACACAGCAGTTTTATTGCAAATAAGCTGAATTTAGGAAATCTGCTGCTTGTTGAAAAAGGCGAAGTAAAGCCATTCCGAGATTTACCGACTGAGACTATCGGTTATTTCAAGAAACTCCCTGGATACGACACATTGCGCCTTGTGCTGGCAGAAAAAGTCGTTCTCGTAGAAGGTCCTACAGACGATCTTATCATTCAGCGAGCATACAAGGATAAAAAAGGCTGCCTTCCAAGTGACAATGGGATTGATATCATAGCTGTCGATTCTCTGGCATTCAAGCGTTATTGTGATATCGCTGTAATTCTTAAAAAGGAAATTGCAGTCGTAACGGATAACGATGGCAACATTGCCGTGAATATCGATGAAAAATACAGCGAATACAAGGACTCTCCGTATATCAGAATCTTTCATGAGAGGAATGAAGCTCTTAACACAATAGAACCGTCTGTTTTAGCTATGAACTGTGATGAAAGCGGAGCGCCAACCGAAGAGTTTAAGACCGTAATCTCATGCGGAACATCGCTGATGAATAGAGATTACGATGGAATATTGGGATTCATGAGCAAAAACAAGTCAGAATGGGCAGCGAGAGTATTTGATTCGGAGAATAGTATTCATTATCCGGCATACATCGAGGAACTGATAGATGAATACTGTTAGATTGGCCGCCGCTGGAGCAGGAAAAACATACGGAATATGTTGCGAAGCGCTTGAGGAAATACGAGAAAATGAGTGTGCGCGTGTCCTTATGGTCACATACACAAACAGGGGCGCGGAAGCTATACGCACAGAATTAGAAGCCCAGAATTACGGTGTATTACCATCTAACATAGTCGTCTATACATGGTATCAGTTTCTCTTAAAGGAACTGATAAAACCATATCAGACGTATATAACTGGTATAAACAAGCTGGTTTCTTTTGATTTCTCGCTTGAGCATTCGCGTAATTATGCTCCTGCTGGCACAGCGAAGCGTTATATTACCGATTCAGATAATGTCCGTTCTGAAGAAGCAAGCAATTTAATTCTGCTGCTTGATGAACGGAGTGAGCATAAAGTCTTCTCACGTTTGGCGAAGACATATTCATCAATCTATATAGATGAAATTCAGGATTTGGCCGGACATGATATAGATGTTTTAGAGATGCTCTTTGCATTAGACATGTCTGTTGTATGCGTAGGAGATAACAAACAAGCGACATTCCAGACACACAGCACACGAACCAACAAAAAGAAATCTGGGAAAAACATTTTTGATTTTTTTCAGGAGCTTCAAAGGAAAAATGTTGTGGTGATCCAGGAGTCACTGTGCAGCAGACGTTTTAATTCTCAGATTTGCAGCTTTGCAAATCGCGTATATCCGAATGACAAAAACATCACATCGGATATGACAGAAGAAACAGAGCACGATGGTGTATTCTTGATTGCAAAAGAAGATGCTTCTAAGTACTTTGAGTTCTTCTTGCCGCAGGAACTTAGATTCAATAAAAATACGGTCGATACATGCGGATATAATGTTGTGAATTTTGGCGAGTGTAAAGGGAAAACATATCCTCGTTGCTTAATTCACGCCAACAAAACATTTATCGACTTTCTAAAGGGGAAAACACTGAAAGCTCCTGAAAAATACTATGTAGCTGTCACAAGGGCAAAATACAGCAACGCCATTGTTGTAGATGCATTGTTTGGTGCGGCCGGATTTGAAAAATGCAAGATAATGCTTGGAGATCAGGAGATTGAGGCTGAGAAGTTTATTTGTAGTTGAGGTGGAGTAAGAATGTTTAATATCGGCGATTTCGTTTTTGACACGATTGCCAGAGCCAATGTGCAGATCATGGAGCGGATTGAGCTGTGGGGATACACGTCCTACAAGGTCTTCAATCCGGCCAATGGCAGCGTATATAAGGCAACCGGCGAACAATTAAAGATGGGAGGCAGTGAAGCACAGCTGGATGAGAACTACCTGCGCTATGTTACGCTACTCTCAAAAATCAAAAACGAGACATCTGCCGGTGTTCTTTCTGCCCTCTCCAGCGGCGTAATTCCGCTTCCGCATCAGCTGCATGTGCTGGAGCGAGCATTGGAAACACGCAATATTCGCTACATTCTCGCAGATGAAGTCGGTCTTGGCAAGACCATTGAGGCAGGCATGATTATCAAGGAGCTGAAAGCCCGCGGCTTGATTACGCGAATCCTTGTCGTATGCCCTACCGGACTTGTCAGCCAGTGGTCTGTGGAAATGCAGGAGAAATTCCATGAGAAGTTTCAGGTGATCCTGCCATCGGATTTTGATACGATACGCCGCTTGACTGATAACGATGATGTATACGGTCAGTTTGACCAAGTTATCTCACCCATGGATTCGATCAAGCCGGTAGAAAAGCACGCCGGCTGGTCGGACGAGCGGGTGGAAAAGTATAATCAGGAGCGCATAGAGGCAATCATCAACAGCGGATGGGATTTGATTATCATCGATGAGGCGCACCGCGTAGCAGGCTCCTCCAGTGATGTGGCTCGATATAAGCTCGGATATTTGCTTTCTCAGGCAAGTCCATATCTGCTTTTGCTGACGGCAACGCCGCATAACGGCAAAACAGAGCCGTTTCTCCGCTTGGTACGTCTGCTGGATGAGCAGGCATTCCCAAACTACAAATCTATCGTCAAGGAACAGGTTGCGCCATATCTGATTCGCTCCGAAAAGCGAGAAGCCATCGACAATAACGGAAATCTGCTCTTTAAGAAGAGATATACGCACTTAGTCGAGCTGCATTGGGACGAGCGGCATTCGCTTCAGCGCCAGCTTTATGAGCTGGTTAGTTCCTACGTCTCCAAAACCTATGATAAGGCACGCCGGAATCGCAAGAAGAACATGTGCCTGATCTTCCTCATGATCATCATGCAGCGCATGGTGACAAGCAGCACTGCTGCCGTCCGTCAGAGCTTGGAGCGTCGTCTGCGTGTACTCCTTGAGGAAGAGACGCGCGTGAACACCATGAGCGAATCGGATTGGGATGAGCGCGACATTGAAGACGGCGATGCGGATGCGATGGAGGCAATGTCCATTGACCGTAGTGCCGAAATTGAAGAATTGAAGATGATTATCTCCGTAGCAAAGCAGGCAGAGTTCCAGCATCATGATGTTAAGGTTGATGCTCTCTTTGATACGATTGACGAGCTTCAAAGCGAAGACCCAGCACAGAAGATTATTCTGTTCACGGAGTTTGTTGGTACACAGGTTTATCTGAAGGAATTGCTGGAATCCAGAGGCTACTCAGTCAGTGTTCTGAATGGCAGCATGGACATCGAAGAGCGTAATAATGCTCTTAATGAGTTCAAGACGAGCACAGGCATCTTTATTTCTACAGATGCCGGCGGCGAAGGTCTGAATCTACAGTTCGCGAACATTATCATTAACTACGATTTGCCTTGGAACCCGATGAAGATCGAACAGCGCTGTGGCCGTGCAGACCGTATCGGTCAGCAACGAGATGTCCATATCTACAACATGATTATTGGTGACACGGTGGAAAGCCGTGTTCGTGAAGTGCTGGAAGAAAAGCTCTCTGTCATCATGAAAGAGCTCGGTGTAGACAAATACTCCGATGTGCTGGACAGCGAAGTAGCAGAATGTGATTTTACAGATGCCTACATGAGCTCCATTGGACACGCTTCCCGCATTGAACAGAATATTTACTCTGTGGAGAAGGAAATGCGCCAACAGGCGGAGAATGCTCTTAAGTACAAAGATATCCTCCATGAAGAGAAAGACCTGACACAGTTGGTCGGCAAAGAGTCCAACTTTGATGTAGATACTGCTCTGCGGCAGATGCTTGCCTACTATGAATCTTGGAAAGGCAACGACCTTACGCTCATTGACAGGATCAGTATCAACGACGAGATGATTACAAAACATCTCTGCGGCAGTATCGTGCAAGACCATACCGGGCAACTTCTGTCAGTTGGCATTCGGAACTTCCCAAATGAAGCTGGCTACTTCATGCTCTGGGAGCTTTCTGTTTCCGAGGATACGCAGGACAAGCGCATTATTCCAATTTTTGTGAATGAGTCGTATGTGCTGCGCCCTATGGCCGGCAGCAAAATCATGGATGTGTTCCTTGATGGAAGTAGTCGGCTGGATTGTCGGATGGTGCCTAACCTTTCGGAAGAGGATTATCAGAGCTTGCAGGAAATCTGCATGAACTTTGCTTACAACACGTTTGTTGAGCTCAAAGAAAAGCAGACAAAGCGGAGCACTGAACAATATGAGAAGTATAAGTATGCTCTGTCTCTCCGCAGAGAAGCCGCAGGGCATATCGGCATAGAGAATATTCGCCGTTCGAGAATTGCAAAGCTCGACCGCGAGGAACGAGAGATTGAAGAAGAGCACAAGCGCAGTGGAACCGTGCTCCCGGACTTCCGGCTGATGATATTGATTCGATTGGAGGCGTAAACAATGTTTGGAGAGTATGTGTACGGGAACTCCCCGGCAACATATGCAAATCTCATATGGATAAACGATACAGATCGCCTGAATCGTATCGCAGCTTACAGCAGTGCTTTTACAGAGCACGGATTTGAAGTAGTTGAGTATCAGGATGATCTCAGCTTCCGTATCGAATATGAGAAGAAAGTGAAATCAGGGAATGAAAAGCTTGCCGTCATGAATTATGGCAAGGCATATGTTCCTTATGATATTTTTACGCGCTTTACCGCATACGCAGTGTCGTTCAGAGCACTCTTTCCTAAATTGAATTCCGATGTCCTGCGCCATAAATCCAGGATGGATCTGGATCTGCTGACGATGGTCATTGCAAAGAATTTTGATAATCTGACCACGTCAGAGCAGACAGAAAAGTTTTTTGAAACTGTTGTTTATGGCAAGAATAATCTGCTTCGGTATTTCCGCTCAAAATTGGAGCATATACTCCAAAAAGCAAAGAGCAGTCCGTCTTACCGCGACTGGTATCGTATTGCGGAAGAAAAAGCGCAGATTGACCGATATTCCGTCCAATATGGGCTGAATATTGACACAAGCGAGATTAACAAGCTGTTTCAGGAATATGTACTCAAGTCATTCGGTACGCTGTCCTCTAAGATTGATCGAGATACGCCGGTACTTGTGAGCCGTGCGATGGAGTACATGCACGGTCAAAGCGAGAAGTTTGCAATCATCGTTATGGACGGCATGTCGGAATTCGATTGGAGCATTATTTCTCAATCCTTTACCGGTGTGAACTATGAGCAGGAAGCAGCATTTGCAATGATTCCGAGCACTACATCCATATCGAGACAATGCCTGTTGTCAAACAAGTTTCCGAGCCAGTTGATCGCACCATGGGTTCAGAGCAAGGAAAAAATGGAATTTACTGAGTGCGCCAAATCTCTTGGATATGCTGATAGTCAGATCGGATATTCCCGCGGATATGATACGGATTTCAGTAATTCTGTCCGCTGTGGTGCCGTCATTATCAACGATGTGGACGACATGGTACACGCACAGCCTCAGGGAAGGCTCGGAATGTACAACGATATCTCAGTACTTTCCGATGAAGGCAAGCTCCGAAACCTGACTGACCGTTTGCTGGCAAAAGGCTTTGACGTATATATAACGGCTGACCATGGTAATACGCTGTGCAACGGAATCGGAAGATTTGTCGGTGCCGGCGTAGATGTCGAAACCAAAAGCCACAGGATGGCGGTTCTGAAGGATTTTGCCGACAAGGCAAAGATGGCAGATAAATTCGGGCTGATTGTGTACCCGAAATACTATCTGCCGAAGGAATATGATTACTTAATCTGCGATACGGATACGTCACTCGACAACTCCGGCGACCAGGTTATGACACATGGCGGAATGACCATCGATGAAGTCGTTGTTCCGTTTATCAAAATAAAGGCGGTACAGAGCAATGGCTAAGATGGTTGGATTATCTCGAAATTTGAAGCTTCAATGGCTCAACAAGGTAGTGGAGCTCGCTTCGAGTAACCTTACTGAACAGGAAATAAAGGATCAGCTGAACGAGTATTTGAGCTTTGAAATTTCAAGCCCGACAAATCTTCGTAAGACCCGAGAGATACTAATGAATATTTGGGTTTATGAGAATGATATCAGCAATAAGCTGAGAGAAGAAGCCGTCAGCATTGTTCGTGATATGCCGGAATATGCACTGGTTGCTCATTGGTGCATGATGATGGCAACCTATCCGGTCTTTGTCGATATGTGCAAGCTGATTGGGAGGCTGTCGGAATTTCAGGATGAAATCACGCTGAGCCAAATCAAGCAGAAACTGTATGATGAGTGGGGCGAGCGGACGACATTATATCATTCCATCGATAAATTGATTTCAACGCTGAAGGAGATGAGCGTGCTCCAGTGTGAAAAGCCTGGAAAATACCATATTGTAAGGCATGAAGTTCGTAATGGACGAATTTCAGCTTTTATGGTGTATGCGATGATGCTCGTGGATGACAGCGGATATTACTCTTTTACCGATCTTGGCAACTCAGTGTATTTCTATCCGTTCCAGTACCAGCTGGAAAAAGAGCTGCTTTTAGGGGATGACCGTTTTTCGATGAACAACTTCGGCGGAGAGCTGTCGGTCTCTGTGAATGTATAAAGACATCGGAGGTTGATTCTATGGATGAAATAAGCAACACAGCAAATAACGCTCTTGTTGAGCAATCAGATGGTGTTCCGATACCTGCTTCTGGTAAAACGCTGTATATTACAGAATCTACACCAGACTTTGATTACAAGAATTTGCTTGGCCAGTTTGTACAAGCCATAAATATGCATGATATTCTTGCCAAGGTTGAGGCAGGAACTCAATATGTTGTACAGATTCCGGCTGAATTTCAGAAGGCGTATGAATCTGGTGAATATTTCATCATGCAGAACGCAGAAACCGGAAAAATGTGGCCGTCCCTGATGAAAGTGGCCGAAAACGGACGTAATCAGGTGGTTACTCCACTCCCAATTGCTGAGCAAGCAATGGTCCAAGGCAATCCTATTCAAGATCTGTCAATGGGCTATCATAATATGCTTATGCAGCAACAGATGGCACAACTTACCGCTATCGTTGAAGAAACATTTACTGCGGTAAAACGTATCGAGCATGGTCAGATGGATGACCGCATTGGGTTACTTGAGGCCGGTAAAAACGGGATAAAGCTTGCACTTTCCATGCCAGAAGGGCAAGAACGCATGATGCAAATTGATTCGAGCCGACAGAATCTTCTTGTAGCGCAGGCTCAGATAGGAAAGACGTTGGAACGCCGGGTTAATGAATTTGAGGCACTTCCCAAAACGGCTGCTGGTCGGTTCCTGCGGGAAATGGGTCATAGTGGCTATCTTGAAGGCAAAGATCGCGAAGTGGCAGAGATGCAGGAGTATTATGACTTGTATCTACAGTCTACCAAATTATTGGCGGCATCATATGCGATATGCGGAAACATGAAAACTGCCGAAGAGACTTTCTGTCTCGGAGAACAGTTTATGAAGAGTCTTGATTTCAAGAAAGTTCAAAGTATCGGGAGGATACATGACGATTTATCCGATATGTTCTTTTATCATCCAGCAGAATACATAACAGCAGAAAAGACAATTTGCCT